>NZ_JBHWZP010000100.1:0-28743 GCF_042728395.1 Streptomyces sp. NPDC060205 | reverse complement strand
CCTAAAGGCACGGGCCTGCGCGCGCCCCCTGCCTTTAGGGGCGCGGGGAACTGCGCGCTCAGCCACGACGCGCCTGCAGCCAGGTACGAACCAGTCCCCCCGCCCCGTAAGGGGCGCGGGGAACTGCGCGGCCGGCCACGACGTGCCCGCAGACACACACGAGACCGATCAACCCCGCCCCCTAAGGGGCGCGGGGAACTGCGCGGCCAGCCACAACCGGGCCGCAGACACACACGAGACCGGTGGACCCCGCCCCCCAAAAAAGGGGCGCGGGGAACTGCGCGTCAGGTGGGGCTACCAGCGGGATTCGACCTGGGGGGCGATCCGGCGGTCGTACAGGGACGAGATCGCCGACAGCGTCTGTGCCGGCAGCGGCCCCAGCTTGCCCGCCGCCGCATTCGCCCGAGCCTGCTCAGGCGTACGCGCGCCAGGAATGACCGACGTAACCCCCGGCTGCTGCACGATCCACGCCAGTGCCAGCTGCGCAGGAGTGACCCCCTCCGGCGCGAGCGCCGAGAACTCCGCCGCCGCCTCGACACCGGTCGCGTAGTCGACACCGGAGAAGGTCTCCCCCTGGTCGAACGCCTCCCCGTGCCGGTTGAACGTCCGGTGGTCGTTCGCCGCGAACACCGTGCCCTTCGTGTACTTGCCGGACAGGAGCCCGGAGGCGAGCGGCACGCGGGCGATGATGCCGACCCCGGCCTCTCGCGCCGCCGGCAGCACCCGCTGCAGCGGCTTCATCCGGAACGGGTTGAGGATGATCTGCACGCTCGCCACGCCGGGCCGCGCGATCGCCGTCAGCGCCTCGTCGACGGTCTCCACGCTCACGCCGTACGCCGCGACGCGCTCCTCCTCGACCAGCGTGTCGAGCGCGTCGAACACCTCGTCCGACGAATACACCGGGGTCGGCGGGCAGTGCAGCTGCACCAGGTCGATCCGGTCGACACCGAGGTTGCGGCGCGAACGGTCGTTCCACTCACGGAAGTTGTCGAGGACGTAGTTCTCCGGGATCTGGTCGACACGGCGGCCCATCTTCGTCGCGACCAGCACATGCAGATCGGGCCGGCCGCTGAGGAACGCGGCGATGGTCTCCTCGCTGCGCCCGTCGCCGTACACGTCCGCCGTGTCGAAGAACGTCACCCCCGACTCCGCGGCGGCCTCCAGGACCGCCAGGGCGTCCTTGTCGTCCACGTCGCCCCAGTCGGCACCGAGTTGCCAGGTGCCGAGTCCGACGACCGATGCGTGCTGTCCTGACCTGCTGAATTCGCGCTCGTCCATGGGGTCAGTCTGGCACCCGTCCGGGGCCGCGCGGGACGCCGCCCCCGTACGGCGGGGCCGTTCAGGCGACGGCCGCGGGCAGGGCCACGCCGGTCAGCCGTTCGGACTCGGCCCACAGCCTGCGGTTGGTCCCGGTGTCGAGGGCCCGGCGGGTGACCCGCGTGGTGGCGGTCGGGCCGACCAGGCCGAACCTGCGGCCGGGCCCGTAGTAGCCGCCGGCCGTCGCCTCGGGGCTCGTGGCCGCGTGCAGGAGCGGTTCGGTGCCCTCCTCGACCTGCTGCTTGGGCAGGAGGAGGCCGAGGCGGAGCATCAGCGTGCGCTCGGGCTTGTCGCGGCCGAGCGCGGCACCCGCCGTCTGGAGGTTGGTCACGGTGTAGCCGGGGTGGGCGGCCGTGCTGAGGAGGTTCCAGCCGCGCTCGGCGGCGATGCCGGCCAGGTGCCGGGCCATCATCAGGTCGGCCAGCTTCGACTGGGCGTACGACCGGTTGGGGTCGTAGCGGCGGCGCTCCCACTGGAGGTCGTCGAAGTCGATGCGGCCGAAGTTCGCCATACCGCTGCTCATGGTCGTCACGCGCGGCGCCGGTGCGGCGAGCAGGGCCGGCAGCAGGCGCAGGGTGAGGGCGAACGGGCCGAGGTAGTTGCTGCCCATCTGCAGTTCGAAGCCGTCGGCGGTGGTCAGCCGGGTGGGCGGGGCCATCACGCCCGCGTTGTTCACCAGCAGGTCGAGCGGGATGCCGTCGGCGAGGATCCCGTCGGCGAACGCCTCGACGGAGGCCAGGTCCGCGAGGTCCACGCGCCGCACCTCCAGCTGCGCCTGCGGATGCCGGGCGAGGATCTCGGCGCGTGCCTGCTCCCCCTTGGCGAGGGTGCGGACGGCCAGCACCACGCGCGCCCCGGCCTCCGCGAGCCGCCGTGCGGCCTCCTTGCCCGTACCGCTGTTGGCACCGGTGACGACGGCGAACGTTCCCGTCCGATCAGGGACGACGTATGACGTGGGCACGGGGACTCCTTCGGATGCGCGGTTCTCCCAGGATTAGGAGACCGATGGTCTGCTGTATTTCCAAGTTAGCAGACCGCCAGTCTGATAACAACAGACCGCAGGTCTGCTGTCCGGTGGGAACCGATCACCGGTCGGTAGACTGCGGCCATGGCAGACACCTTCCAGCGCGCCCGCAGCGAGGAGCAGCGCGCCGTGCGCCGCAGGGCGATCCTCGACACCACGGCCGCGATGCTCGGCGAGATGCCCGTCTCGCAGGTGAGCCTGAACGAACTGAGCCGCCGGGTGGGGCTCGCGAAGTCGAACGTGCTGCGCTACTTCGAGTCCCGCGAGGCCGTCCTGCTGGAACTGCTGGCCACCGCCACGCAGGGGCTGCTCGACCACCTCGCCACCGCGCTGCCCGACGCCGTCGAGGCGGACGCCCCCGTCGTCGGGCGCGCGGACCGGGTCGCCGCGATCCTGGCGGACGCCCTCGCCGCGCGCCCGGTGCTCTGCGATCTGATCAGCGCTCAGGCCGCGGTCCTGGAGCGGAACGTGTCGACGCAGGTCGCCGCCGCGCACAAACGCTCCTCCATCGGCCACGCGTTCGCCCTGGCGCACCAGATCCGTCTGCACGTGCCCGAACTGGACGAGCGGGACGCCGTGCGGTTCATCGCCGGGGCGCTCATGGTGGTCACGGCGGCCTGGCCGCACGCGCATCCGTCGCCCGCCGTGCTCGCGGTCTACGAGTTGGAACCCGAACTGGCCGTTCTGCGGATCGACTTCACCACGGCCCTGCGCGAGTCGCTCGAAGTCCTGCTGTCCGGACTGCTGGCACGCGCGCCACACTGACCGGCGAAAATTCACTCCCGCCGATGCAACCCGCGGGCGGGTCCCGCGCGTAGAGATGATGACGGCACCGTGATCCGCGGTGCCGCCTGCACGTGTACCGCATTGCGGACGACTACGGGGAGAACCACACAGATGGTCTCAAGAATGATGGGCAGGGGTACGGCGAGGAGCACGGCGGCACTGGGGGCGGTCCTGCTGTCCGTGCTCGCGGTTCCGGCGACCGACGCGACCGCGGCGCCCTCCGGCACCGGCGACCGTGCCGTGAGCGGCGCGACGGCCGAGAACCTCGCGGCGCCCGACGTGGCGGGGCTGCGCGAGGTGCTGCGGACGGCGCTGACGCAGGGGGCGCCCGGTGCCATGGCGCGGATCGACGACAACGGCACGGTCCACAAGGTCGCCGAGGGCGTCGCGGACCGGACCACCGGACGGGCCCTCGACAACGCCGACCGTTTCCGCGTCGGCAGCGTCACCAAGAGCTTCACGGCCGTGGTCCTGCTGCAGCTCGTCGACGAGGGCGTCCTCGACCTGGACACCTCGGTCAACACCTACCTGCCGGGCCTGCTGCCCGACGACGGCATCACGGTGCGCCATGTGCTGAGCCACCGCAGCGGTCTGTACGACTACACCAACGACATGTTCGCCGACACGGTCCCGGGCTTCGAGGCCGTACGCAACAAGGTCTTCAGCTACCAGGAGCTGGTGGACCTGTCCCTGAAGCAGCCCCTCGGCAACGCGCCGGGCGCGGCCTACTCGTACTCCAACACCAACTTCGTGGTGGGCGGCATGCTCATCGAGAAGCTCACCGGGAAGTCCGTGCGGTCGGCGTACAAGACCCGCATCATCAAGCCCCTCGGGCTGAAGGACACCTCCTACGTGCACCCGTCCACGTCGATCGCGGGCCGGCACACCAAGGGCTACTTGCCGCCCGACGTGGCCGACGGGACGCTCGTCGACTCGACCGAGCAGACGGTGTCGTGGGCGCAGAGCGCGGGCGCGGTCATCTCCAGCACCCGGGACCTGGACACCTTCTTCTCGGCCCTGCTGCGCGGCCGGCTGACCTCGGCCGCCCAGCTTGCGCAGATGCAGCAGTGGACGCCCGTGAACGCCACTCAGGGGTACGGTCTCGGTCTGCGCCGCCGTGACCTGTCGTGCGGGGTGTCGGTGTACGGCCACACGGGCACCGTGCAGGGTTACTACACGTACGCGTTCACGTCGAAGGACGGCGCGCGCACGGTCACGGCGCTCGCCAACACGTCCAACAACGGGACCGTGCTCAACACCATGGCCCGCACCCTGGAGTCGGCCTTCTGCGGCAAGCCTGCCAAGGCCGCGACGGCCCGCAACCAGGCGCCCGTGGAGCGGCACGAGGACATCGCTCCCGGGGTCGCCCTCGACTGACCGGTGATCTGACAGGTTCCTGGTGCCGGGCGCCCGGCACCAGGAACCCGCGCACACCCGTGGGGCGTTGTCCTGATCGACGCCCCACGGGGCGCGCACAGCGAACCGGCACCTGGACGGGCGGCACGATGGACGAGTTGGTACCCGGCGGCAATCTGCCCCTGCCCGGCGGCGCCCTGACCCTCACGGTGCCCGGCCCGTTCGACGTGTCGGCGCTCGTCACCGACGACGGCGGCAAGGTGCGCGGGGACGGCGACTTCGTGTTCTACAACCAGCCGGCCGCGCCCGGCGCGCGGCTGAGCGGGCAGACCCTCACGGTCGATCCGGCCGCGCTGCGGGCGGGGGCGAGCCGCGTCACCGTGGTCGTCACTCCCGCCGAACCCGGGACCCCGCTGGGGCAACTGCCCGCCCCGGCCTTGCAGGTCACCGGCTCCGGCGGCCGGGTCCTCGCCCGTTTCACGCCGTCGCGCCCGCAGCGGGAGACCGTGCTGCTGCTCGCGGAGATCTACCGCCGCGGAACCACCTGGAAGCTGCGCGCCCTGGGCCAGGGGTACGCCGACGGGCTGGCCGGGATCGCCCGGGACTTCGGTGTGGAGGTGTCCGAGGACACCGACACGCGTCCGGGCCCCGGGGCGGGGGCGGGCGCCGGTTTTGGAGGCAGCCACGGCCCCCGCTCCACGCACCGCCCGCAAGCAGGCCGCGGACCGGCCGCCGGTCCCGGGCTCACCGGGGCCGGGCTCACCGGCGCCGGACCCCTCCCCGAAGCCTTCCTCGCGCTCGTGAACTCCGCCCGTGCCGCCGTCGGCTCCCCGGCCGTCGTCCTCGACGGGCGGCTGACCGCCGCGGCCCGGGCGCAGGCCGCGGACATGGCGGCGCGCGGGCGTCTCGGGTCGGAGGGGGAGGACGGGCTGTCCGTGCACCAGCGCGTGACGGCCGCGGGCTACTCGTATCTGACGGTCGGCGAGCACCTGGTCTCCGGGCCGCGGGACGCGGCGGAGTTCGTGGAGTACTGCCTCTCGGACGGGCGGACCCGGCGGACGGTCCAGGACCCGGCGTTCACCGAGGCCGGTGTGGCCTGCGTGCCCGACAACCGGTCCGGGACGCTCTACTGGACGGCGCTGTGGGCCGCTCCCCTGACCCCGGGCGGGCTGGCCCGGACCGCCGCCGAGGTCCTCGCGCTCACCAACGCCGAGCGGGCCGCGGCCGGTCTGCCCCCGCTGGCCGAGGACCCGCTGCTCACCCGGGCGGCGCAGGCGCACAGCGCGGACATGGTGGCGCGCGCGTTCTACTCCCACACGGCCCCCGACGGCAGCGAGCCCTGGGACCGGGCCGCCGCCGCGGGCAGCCCCCGCCGGACCATCGGCGAGAACATCGCCTGCGGCCAGCGTTCCCCCGCCGAGGTCGTACGCGGCTGGATGGACAGCCCCGGCCATCGCGCCAACATCCTCAAGCCCGCCTTCACCCATCTGGGCGTCGGTTTCGCGGGCGGCGGCTCGGCGGGCACGTACTGGACACAGCTCTTCGGCGCCTGACCCCGGCCACCCGCCCGTCCCCCACCCTTTCCACATCGCCGCAGGTCAGCGGCGTACTAACGATGATGACAACGGTCACCGATGCAGCCTTTGCCGATCTCCGCGAGGTGCGCTTCACTGCGGGTGTCGGACACCCGTCGGACACCGCAACGAGGGGGACTCTCATGAGCGCGCACCACGGCCACGAGCACGGGTCGGGCGGGCACGCGGGGCACTCGCACGGTGTGACCGCGGACGCGGACCGCCGCTGGCTCGCGATCGCGCTGACACTGATCGCGACGTTCATGGCGGTCGAGGTCGTCATCGGCGTCGTCGCCCAGTCGCTCGCCCTGATCTCCGACGCCGCGCACATGCTCACCGACGCCGTGTCCATCGTGCTGGCCCTGATCGCGATGCGGCTCGCCGAGCGCCCGGCCCGCGGCGGCTTCACGTACGGGCTGAAGCGGGCCGAGATCCTCTCCGCCCAGGCGAACGGGCTGACGCTGCTGCTGCTCGGTGCCTGGCTGGCGTACGAGGCGGTGCGGCGGCTGTTCGATCCGCCCGCGGTCGAGGGCGGGCTGATGTTCTACACGGCCCTCGCGGGCATCGCGGTGAACGTGGCGGCGGCCTGGTGCATCTCGAAGGCCAACCGCACCTCGCTGAACGTGGAGGGTGCCTACCAGCACATCCTCAACGACCTGTTCGCGTTCATCGGTACCGCGATCGCGGGCCTCGTGGTCCTGCTGACCGGCTTCGCCCGCGCCGACGCCATCGCCACACTGGTCGTGGTGGCCCTCATGTTCAAGGCGGGCTACGCGCTCGTACGGGAGTCGGGGCGGATCTTCCTGGAGGCGGCGCCCGCGCATCTCGACCCGGACGCCATCGGGGACCGGCTGGCCGCGCACTCCTCGGTCGCCGAGGTGCACGACCTGCACGTATGGACGATCACCTCGGGGACTCCCGCGCTGTCCGCGCACGTCCTGGTCGAGCCCGTGGCGGACTGCCACACCGTGCGCCGGGACCTGGAGAAGATCCTGCAGTGCGACTACGAGGTCAGCCACACCACCCTCCAGGTCGACCACGCCCCGAAGGACGTCCTGGACGTCCGTACCGGTGGCGGCCTCGCCGACGACACGCACTGCGAGGCCGCGCACGGTCCGGTGCACCGGGACGAACCGCACCTGCACTGAGGCACCCCGGGGGAAGTGATTCGCCGAGGGCAGAACGCGGCGGGGTGCCCGAAACGGGCCGGGCTTCCTAGGGTGGAGGGGTGAGCAGCCACGCGTCGAACCGAGCCCGCGTCATTCCCCTGCGACCCGTCCCGGCCGAGCCGGCGGCGCCTTCGGAGCCGGCCGGACCGGCGCCCAGGGAGCCCTTGTGGCGGGACGTCGTGGGCGAGGTCCTGCGGCGGGAGCGGCTCGCGCAGGAGCGGACGCTCAAGGAGGTCGCCGAGGCGGCCCGTATCTCGATGCCGTACCTCTCCGAGCTGGAGCGCGGCCGCAAGGAGGCCTCGTCCGAGGTCCTCGCGGCCGCCGCGCACGCGCTCGGGCTCGGCCTCGCCGATCTGCTCGCCCTGTCGCACCGCCGTCTCGTGCGCCGGGAGCGGCCCACGCCTCTCAGGTCGCGTACGGCGCCCCGGCGCACGGAGGCGACCTCCCGGTACGGCGAGGTCCGGCTCGCCGCCTGACGCCCGGAACGGGCCCGGGACCGACTCAGGCGGCGACCGCGGACAGCCGCCGGCTCAGCACCTCGTCGGCGAGTCCGTAGGCCACCGCCTCCTGCGCGGTGAAGACCTTGTCGCGGTCCATGTCGGCGCGCAGGGTCTCGACGGGGTGGTGGGTGTGCAGGGACAGGACCTCCTCGACCTGGGAGCGGATCCGGATCATCTCCTTGGCCTGCAGGCCCAGGTCGGAGACGGTGCCTCGCGCACCGCCGCTCGCGGGCTGCCCGAGCAGCACCCGCGCGTGCTCCAGGATGAAGCGCCGGCCGGGGTCCCCGCCCGCCAGGAGCACCGCCGCGGTCGAGGCGGCCTGGCCGACGCAGAACGTCGAGACGGGCGCGCTGACGAAGCTCATCGTGTCGTAGATCGCCATCAGCGAGGTGAACGAGCCGCCCGGTGAGTTGAGGTAGATGGCGATCTCCTGCTCGGGCGCCGCCGACTCCAGGTGGAGCAATTGGGCGATGACGACGTTGGCCACGCCGTCGTCGATCTCGGTGCCGAGGAAGATGATCCGCTCGGCGAGCAGCTTGCTGTAGATGTCGTAGGCGCGCTCGCCCTGCGGGGTGCGCTCGACGACGTTCGGGATCGTGTACGAGCTCATGCGCGTCGCGTGCTGGTGCATGTCAGAGTCCCATCCGTCGCTTCGAGGAGGCCGGGCGGACGTCGTCGAGCGATTCCACGACCCGGTCGACCATGCCGTACTCCCTGGCCTGTTCGGCCGTGAACCAGCGGTCGCGGTCGCCGTCGCGGGAGATCGTCTCCTCGCTCTGGCCGGTGTGTTCGGCGGTGATGCGCTCGATGGTCTCCTTGGTGAACTGGAGGTTCTCGGCCTGGATGGCGATGTCGGCGGTGGTGCCGCCGATGCCCGCGGAGGGCTGGTGCATCATGATGCGCGCGTTCGGGAGCGCGTAGCGCTTGCCGGGGGTGCCCACGGTGAGCAGGAACTGCCCCATGCTGGCGGCGAATCCCATGGCCAGGGTCGACACGTCGTTCGGGATGAGCCGCATGGTGTCGTAGATCGCGAGGCCCGCGTGGACGGAGCCGCCCGGGCTGTTGACGTAGAGGCCGATGTCGGTGCGGGGGTCCTCGGCGGAGAGCAGGAGCAGCTGCGCGCAGACCCGGTTGGCGGAGACCTCGTCGACCTGGGTGCCGAGAAAGATGATGCGCTGGTTGAGGAGTTGGGCGGCGAGGTGGTCGTCGAACCGGGACGGAGGGGTGTCCCCCTCCTCGGCCCGCGGCCCTCGGTGGATTCCGGTGCTGCTGAGTGCCATCGCTCCTCCTGGTGGTGGCGCGGCCCGGTGTGCCGCGGTGTCCCCACCCTCGGTCCGCCGCCGGCGGCGCGGAAGGAATCTCGGCCCTCAGCAGATTCGCCGACGGCAGAGCGGACCGGGAGAGCGGGCCGGAACAGCGGGCCGGAACAGCGCGCCGCGCCGCATGCCGGGACGCGGGCCGTTACTTGGTGACCACCAGCGAGAACTCGTACAGGTCGCCCCGGCACAGGGATTCGCCGTACTCGACGACGTGGCCCGTCCCGTCGAACGCCGTACGGCGGACCAGCAGGGCGGCGGAGCCCTCCTTGACGCCGAGCAGCCGGGCCTTGCGGCCGGTGACGTTCACCGCGCGGATCTGCTGGGTGGCCCGTACGACCCGGACGCCCTGGGTGTTCTGCAGGGCCTCCGAGAGCGAGCCCTTGAGGAGCGACTCGTCCAGGTCGGGGAAGCGCTCGGCGGAGAGGTAGACGGTCTCCAGGCAGATGGGGAAGCCGTCACCGAGGCGCAGGCGTTCGATGCGGTGGAGGGGGGTGCCGGGGTCGACGCCGAGGGCCGTGGAGTGGTGCAGGTCGGCCTCCACCACCTCGGCGGCGAGGAGTTCGGCGCTGGGCCGGTAGCCGCGCGAGCGCAGGTCCTCGGAGAACGAGGTGAGCGTCGACGTCTTGGTGACGTGGGGGTGGGAGACGAACGTTCCCACGCCCCGCACACTGCGGATGAGGCCGTCCTCGCGGAGGGCCTGGAGCGCGCGCCGGGCGGTCGCCCGGCTGACGTCGTACCGCTCGGCGAGCCGCCGTTCGGTGGGCAGCGCCTCGTCCGGGCGCATCCGGGCGATGTCCGCCTGGAGCCGCCGCCGCAGCGTCTCGTGCTTGAAGGAGTCCGCCTCGAAGGAATCCGTTCCGAGGGAATCCGTTCCGAGGGAATCCGTGTTGAGGGAATCCGTGTTGAGGGAGTCCGTCTCCGGGCCGTCGTCTGAGCGCCTGTCCTCGACCGTCACATTCACTCCGCGGTTCGCGCCTGTCCGCCGTCGCCGCCTCCTCGCAGGACGCGGTAGCGGGGCATCAGAGTACGCACCACGTCGAGGGTCGTTCCCGCGGTGTCCGCCTCCGGTGTCGCCGTCGTGCTCCGGCCGGCCGCCCACCGCTCCTCCTGAGCGAGCAGGGATGCCTCGAACTCCTTTGCCCGGTAAGGGCTTCCGGTCTCCAGCGCCCGCGCGATGTGCTCGTACCAGCTGCGCCAGCGGGGCAGGTGGAACGTGCCGACCAGGCCGGCCCAGTGGCGGCCCGAGTAGTCGTGGAGCTTGCTGTGGGTGTGGCCCCAGAGGGTGAGCAGGCGGCGCGCGTCGGCTTCGTACAGGTCGGCCTCGGCCGGGGTGGTGGCCCAGGCGCGGGCGTCGGCGAGCCAGCCGTCGAGGCGGTGTTCGGGGCGGGTGGCCAGCAGTGTGTCCAGGTCCTCGATGGTGGTGAGCAGGGCGCGGGCGGCCCGGTGGAAGCCTTCGGCGTCCCGTGCGAGGGCCGCGTCCGCCGCCCGCCACTGCCGCTCGCACGCCGCGTGGGTGAGCACCTGCGCGGTGACGTCGCACAGGTCCCGGCCGAGCGGTCCCGCACTGTCCTCCTGGCTCGCCTCGCCGGCCAGCAGCGCCCAGGCCTCGGCGAGCGCCGGCGGTACGTCGGGCGACGGCGGGTCGGCCAGGTGCACCGGCAGTTCGTGCCGCAGATCGCCCTCCAGCGTGGGCCGGCCGATGACGACGGAGCCGGGCGGCCCGGGCCCGTCGGACGCGTAGACGCTGTCGTGCAGCAGGTCCCAGGCCCGCCGCAGCCCGGGAGTCGTCCGCCCGTACCGGGCCCGCGTCCACGTCCCCAGCCATGCCTGTACGTCGTCGACGGCGCCCTGCCAGGCGACGTCGGCCAGCAGCTCGTACAGGACCGGGTCGGCGCCGAAGGCTTCCATGCTCGCGCCGATCCCGGACAGGGAGCCGCCGCGGGCGTCGGTGTGGGCGCGGGCGGGTCCTGTGGCGATCTCGTCCAGTTTTCCGTAGAGCCCGGGCCGGCCGCCGAGGCTGTGGAGCATGCACCACACCCAGGGCTTCTTGCGGTAGCCGTCGGTGCGCCGCCAGACCGGCCGGTGTTCGGCCCACAGGTCGAGGATCAGCATCGAGTCGTCGGGGATGGCGTCCAGGAAGGCCGCGGTGCGCTCCGGTGTCCAGTAGCGGGCGCGGTAGGAGAAGGGCCAGGCCTGGAGCACCCAGGTGGCCCGTTCGTCCACCGCGGTCATCACGCCGTGCACCGCCCGCGCGACCCGGGCGAGGTCGGCGGGGTCGGTCACCGGTGGTGTCGTCTCGATGAACGGGTCTGCGGCGTACAGGTGGTCGGTGCCGAACAGCCGGTTCTGCTCGGTCAGCAGGGTGGTGCCGAACTCCTCGAAGAGCGGGTCGCGCGGATCCAGCATGCCGACCTCGAAGTCCCACCAGGGAAGGGTCGTCGACCGGGCGTCCCGGCTCGCGATCAGCTCCTCGGGGACGTGTCCGGAGAAGCCCTGGAGGACCGGCCGCATGCCCAGGGCGCGTTCCCGGCCGAGGATGCGGCGGCCGAGGTCGACGTGTCCGTCGATCCAGCTCTGCGGCAGCGGACCGGACCAGCCGTCGAGGGAGGCGAGCCAGTTCCACGGCAGGTAGGCCGGTCCGCCGAGGAAGCTGCGGGCGGTCGCGTCGTCGAGGCCGGTGTTCATGAGGGCGCGTTGCCAGGCCGCTTCCAGGCCGGTCATCGCCAGCGGGGTGTTCACGCCGTGCAGGGCCATCCAGTCGATGTGGCGCTCCCAGCGCGCCCAGTCCCAGTACGCGGTGGTGTACCCGAAGGTGCAGACGTTGAAGTGGTAGCGGTGCGGGTACGGGGAGGTGGTGCGGGGTGTCGTGCCGGTGCGCGGCAGCCGGTCGGGAAGGCGGGGAACGGGGGCGTCCCAGGTGATCTGCGTACCGCAGGCGCTCCGGAGATACCAGCGCAGCGCCGAGGCGACCGCGACCCCGCTGGAGCCGCGCAGGGCCACTCCCCCGGGCCCGGCGTCGACCTCGTACCAGTCGGGTCCGGCGCCTTGGGGGACGACTTCGGCGGTGAACTCCGCGGCCCGGTCCCCCAGGAGGCGCCGCAGCAGTTGCCGGGCGGCCGGGGTTCCCGCGCCCGCTTCCTCGGGAGATGTCATCGTCCGGACCACTCCTGTGAGTCGTGGTACGTACCACAGAACTCTCGAAGCTAGCCGTGCCACTCGGACCGGTCAAGGAAGTCGACCGGAAAGAGAGCCGGTTGGTCGCGGGGCTGGGCATCCCCCGACCCCTCTGGTACGGTCCACAGCCACATCAGCGGCTCCGTTCGACACCTCAGGTGGCCTCGACACGATGAACGCCGATCTCGTCTACTTCGCCGCTCTCCAGGAGAACCTCACCGCGCTGGCCACCGCCGAGCGGCCCGCGATCGAGCGTGCCGCCCGGGCCGTCGCGGACAGCATCGCGGCCGGAGGTGTCGTCCACTACTTCGGCAGCGGCCACTCACAACTCGTCGCCGTCGAACCGCTGCAGCGCGCCGGCGGACTCGCGCCGGTCAACGTCATCGCCGACCCGGCGCTCTCCCCCGTCGCCCCGCGCCACGTCGGCGCGGCCGAACGCGTCAGCGGCTACGCGGCGGCCGTACTCCGTACGGCTGACATCAGGTCGGGTGAAGTGGTGATCGTGGTCTCCAACTCGGGGATCAACGCCGTGCCCGTCGAATTCGCCCTCGGTGCACAGGAGTTAGGCGCGACCGTCGTCGCCGTCACCAGCCGGGCGCACTCCCTGGCCGCCGAGTCCCGGCACATCGGCGGCCGGCGGCTGCTCGACGTCGCCGACATCGTCATCGACACCCACGGCAGCCCCGGTGACACGGTGGTGCCGCTGGGCGAGCTGGCCGTGGGAGCCCTGTCGACGGTGCTGGGGGCGGCTCTCGTCAACGCGCTGACCTGCCGGGCGGCGCAGCTGCTCGTCGAACGCCACGGGAGGACACCGCCGTTGCTCGTCAGCCAGAACACGGACGGCGACGCCGAGCGCCACAACGACGCGCTGCTGGAGCGGTACAGGGACCGCTGCCCGAGAGACTGACGTACCGATCCGACCGACGAGGCCACGCAAGGAGGCCGATGATGGACAGCACACACCGGGTGCGCCGCCGCATCGCCGCGACGGTCTGCGCCGTCGCCCTCGTGCTGCCGCTCGCGGCGTGCGACGCGCTCACCCCGGGCAGCGCGACGGCGGTGCCGGGTCCCACCAGCGTGCCGTCGTCGACCGCCGTGCCGGAGGGGGACGTCACGCTGCATCTGCAGTTCGCCGACGCCCCGTTGATGGTGGACGCGCTGATCGCCGCGTTCGAGAAGGACCACCCGGACATCGATGTGGAGCCGCAGTACAAGACGTTCTCGGACTACGTGCAGAACCTGAAGCTGACCATGACCTCCGACACCGCTCCCGACATCGCGCAGTACGCGGTCGGGATGACGGACCTCGCGGCGGACGGCCACATCCTCGATCTGGCGCCCTACCGGGAGGCGTACGGCTGGGACAAGGCCATCCCCCCGGTCAGCCTCGACCAGCTGACGGCGGGGCAGACGAGTGAGGCGACCGGCGGGCGTGCCCTGTTCGGGGTCCCGGCCGGACTGTCCATGACCGGCATCTACTACAACAAGGAACTCGCCGCGAAGGCCGGGATGGACGCTCCTCCCAAGACGCTGGAGGAGTTCGAGAAGCAGCTCGCCGCCGCCAAGGAAGCGGACCTGACCCCGCTCGGGGTCGGTGCGCTCGACTCCGGCGGACTGCATCTGTGGGCCGCCCTGCTCAACCAGCTGATGCCCACGGACGAGTACTGGGACTGGGTCAACGGCAAGAAGGGCGCCACGATGGAGAACCCGGCGGCGGTCGAGGCCAGCGAACTCGTGATCGACTGGGGCCGCAAGGGGTACTACAACGAGTCCGCGAACGGCACCGCGCAGGTCGACTCGACCGCCCAGTTCGCCAAGGGCGACAGCGTCTTCCTGATCAACGGCAACTGGGCGGCCGGGCAGCTCGCCACCGTCATGGGGGACAACGTCGGGTTCTTCCCGATGCCCGGCGTACAGGCCGGCTCCCCCACGGTGGCCTCGGGGTTCAGCGTGTCGTACGCCGTGTCGGCCAAGACCCAACACCCCCAGGCGGCGGGCGCGTTCCTCGACTTCCTGACCTCCCCCGAGGCCGGCCAGATCATCAGCGACAACGGCTTCATGCCGCCCAACCCCGACGCCGTGAAGAAGCCGACGGGTGTGCTCGCGGACATCGCGGAGGGACACCGGCGGGCCGTCGCCGACGACGGCATCACGACGTTCCCCGACTTCGCCGCGCCCGCGATGCTCGACCGGCTGCGCTCCGGCGTCCAGAAGCTCATCGCGGACCGCGTGACACCCGCGGACTACCTCGACTCTCTGCAGGACGAGTGGGAGGACCATCATGGGGAGTAGGCCGCCCGTCCGCAGCCGGGAGGCACGCAGGCGGTGGCGCGGGTACGTGTACGTGCTGCCCGCGTTCGCCTTCTACGTCGCCTTCGCGGTGCTGCCCGCCCTGCACACCGCGTATCTGTCGCTGTTCGACTGGGACGGGGTCACGCTCGGCGAATGGGTCGGGCTCGGCAACTACACGGAGATCTTCCAGGACCCGATCCTGCGCCGCACGGTGCTCAACGCCCTGGTGCTGGTGGTGTTCTTCTCCTTCGTGCCGATCGTGCTCGGACTGCTGTCGGCGGGCCTGCTGGCCCGGTACCGGCGGCCGGGCATGGGCGCGTACCGCTTCCTGTTCATGCTGCCGCAGGTCGTGCCGCTCGTCGCGGTCGGTGTGACCTGGCGGTGGCTGTACGGGGACGACGGGGTGGTCAACCAGGCGCTGCGCGCGGTGGGTCTGGACAGTGTGGCGCGGGCGTGGCTGGGCGACTTCGACTTCGCGCTGATCGCCGTGGGGCTCGTCGGCACCTGGGTGCTGAGCGGGCTGTGCATGATGCTCTTCCTCAGCGGTGTGCAGAAGGTGGACCCCAGCCTGTACGAGGCGGCCCGGATCGACGGGGCGGGCCCGGTCCGGGAGTTCGTGTCCGTGACGCTGCCGCATCTGCGCGGTGAACTCGCGGTGGCCATGACCGTGACGACGGTGGCCGCGCTGGCCAGCTTCGACATCGTGTACGTGACGACGAACGGCGGTCCCGGCGAGCAGACGACGGTTCCCGGTCTCCTCGTGTACCGGCTGGCGTTCTCCGAGGGCAAGGTGGGGCTCGCCGCCGCCCTGGCCGTCGTGCTGGGCGTCCTGATACTCGCGATCGTCTACCTCATCAACCGACTGTCGAGGGATCGGACATGAACACCGTCGCGCGCTCGGAACGCTGGTCCGGCTATGCGCTGCTGAGCGTCATGGCGATCGTCGTCGTGATTCCGTTCCTCAGTGTCTTCCTCGCCTCGCTCCAGCCCGCGGGCACGCCGGTGGTGGGGCTGACCTGGCCGGAGCGGTGGAGCTGGGACAACTACGAGACGGCGTGGTCGGTGGCCGGGTTCTCCGACCTGATCCGGCACAGCCTGATCATCGCGGTCGGTGTCGTGCCGGCCTGTCTGGTCCTGTCCGCGCTGGCCGGCTACGCGCTGGGCACGATGAAGCTCCCCGGGGGCAACGCGATGGCGGCGTTCTTCATCGCGGGTCTCACGATCCCGGTCGAACTGATCGTGGTGCCGCTCTACTTCGATCTGCGCAACCTCGGGCTGACCAACTCGTACCTGGGCGTGATCCTGGTGGAGATCGCGCTGTTCATGCCGTTCAGCGTGTTCTGGATGCGTACGCACTTCCTGTCGACGCCCATGTCACTGGTGGAGGCGGCCCGGATGGACGGCGCCTCGTCGGCGACGATCCTGGTACGGATCCTGCTGCCGCTGGCCCGGCCGTCCCTGATGACGCTCGGGCTGCTGGTCTTCATGTGGTCGTGGAACCAGTTCCTGCTGGTGCTGGTCCTCATCCAGGACACCACGAAGCACACGGCGCCCGCGGGTCTCGGGTTCTTCGTCGGGCAGAACAGCACGGACATCCCCACCCTGGCGGCGGGGACGATCATCGTGATGCTGCCGATCCTGATCCTCTTCGTCGCCTTCCAGCGCAGCTTCATCGCGGGACTGCTGCAGGGGGCGATGAAGGGCTGAGCGAGCGACGAGGGCCGGGCGGTGAAGGGGCGAGGGGTGCAGCGGTGTTGACGGGACGCGGAGGCGGACCGATCAGCCGGGCCGGCTGTGTCAGGCCGCCTGCGTGGAGTCCGCGTGCGTGTCGGGCCGGGGGGCTGCCGCCGCCCATTCCAGGACCAGTCGTTGGTAGTCCCGCCGCTGTTCACCGCTCAGCGTTCCGCCGGCCCGGAGCCACAGGGCCCGGATCTCTTCGTTGACCTCGGCGGCTGATCTTTGCGTGGCTCCCGGCGCACGACGGTGAGTGGTGGACATAGCGTGAATCATACGGGGCTGTGCGTGAAGACCATGTGAGTGGAGACTGTGATCCTTACCGCCTTTCGATGGCTGTGACAAGCACCACGGCGTCAATTCCCCGTATCGCACGGCCGTGCCGGTCGGACCGTCAGACGGAGCCGGAGCCCAGGACCAGCGTCTGGATGGCCAGTACGGCGCCGCCGCGCGCCCAGTCGTGGAAGTCGGACACCTTGGTCTCCAGGTTGACCGGGTCGGCCTGCGGATGGCGGTTGGCCAGGACCGCCTGCTCGACCACCGGACCGGCCACGTCGACCAGGCCCACTCCCTCGCCGGCGAGGAGGATCTTCTCGGGCATGGCGAAGTTGGCGATCTGCGCGACGAGGGTGCCCAGGGCGCGCGCCGCCTCGTCGACGACCCGGGCGGCCATGGGTTCGCCCTCGGCGGCCAGCGCGAGGACCTCGTCGTACGAGACGTCACGGCCGGTGGCGGCCCGGACCTGGTAGCGGATGCTCGGGATGGTGAGCAGGGAGATGGCGCTGCCGCGCTCGCCCTCGGGGGTGAGCGGGCCGTTCGGGTGCACCATCCAGAAGCGGCCGACCCCGCGTCCGTCCTCGGCGGTCACCACCCGCTTGCCGCCGCTGACCAGGCCGTAGCCGAGGCCCGCGCCGATGGTGAGGACCGCGAACCGGTCGAGGCCGCGGCCCGCCCCGAACCAGCTCTCGGCCTCGACGAGGGCGTTCACGTCGTTCTCGACGACCACGGGCAGCCCGGTGCGCTCCTGGAGGAGCCGCGCGAGCGGGACGTCGCGCCAGCCGAGGAAGGCGGACTCGTCGACGACGGAGCGGTCCGAGGCGCGCCCGCCCAGTCCGATGCCGATCCCGGCGAGGCCGGGGAACTGCCGGGCGAACTCCTTGGTGGCCGCCTGCAGCACCTCCACCACATGCTGCGGATCGTGGCCGGTCAGGGGCAGGTCGTGGCGGGCGACGATGTCGCTCCTGAGGGTCGTGACGACCCCGTAGACCATGTCCTCGGTGATCTTGAAGCCGATGAAGGTGCGGGACTCGGCGACGATGTCGAGGGGCTGGGAGGGCCGGCCCTGGCGCACCTCGGCGTCCGGGAGCGCGTTGCTCTCGGGGACCTCGACCAGCAGGCCCGACTCGATGAGCGGTTTGGTGAGCCGGGTCAGGCTGCCCGCGGACAGGTCGAGACGGCGGGCGATGTCACTGCGCGACAGAGGCCCGTGGGTCAGGACCTCGATCGCCACGGAGCGTTCGCCGGGGCTGAGCGGCAGCCAGCTGGCGGCGCGTGCGGTCATGTCCGACCCCCTCGTCGTTTCTTTCGGTGCAGAAGTAATGATGCCACCCCAGGCCGCGTAAGCCCATCGAAGCCTGGGAGAAAAAGTTATGCGCAGACCTCTTGACGGCTGGATTCTTTCGGCCCAAAAGTAAGTGGGGCCCGAGGACGAGCCGCAGACGAGGGAGTCTCCCGATGACCGTCGCCTCAAGCAGCCCACCGTCGCGTCTGTCACCGCGCGACGTCGAGGGGACAGCTCCGAAGCCGAGGAGCGGCAGGAAGCGAGCACGTGACGGTGGCGGCGACGGGGCGCTGGCGGCGCTGTTCATCGCACCGGCCATGCTCGGTTTCCTGGTCTTCCTGTTCTGGCCGACCCTGCGCGGCATCTATCTGAGCTTCACCCGCTTCAATCTTTTGACACCGGCCGAGTGGGTCGGCCTCGACAACTACCGGCGCATGGTCAACGATCCCATCTTCTGGGACTCGCTGAAGGTCACCGTCGAGTACGTGTTCATCAACATCGGGGTCCAGACGGTCTCCGCGCTGGCCATCGCCGTCCTGCTGCAGCGCCTCACCCAGTCCGCGGTGCTGCGCGGGGTCGTGCTCACCCCGTATCTGATGTCGAACGTCGTGGCCGGCATCGTCTGGCTGTGGATGCTCGACACCCAGCTCGGCATCGGCAACGAGATCATCGCGGGCCTCGGCTTCGACCGCGTCCCGTTCCTGGCGGACGAGACCTGGGCGATCCCGACGATCGCGCTGATCAACGTCTGGCGGCACGTCGGCTACACCGCGCTGCTGCTCTTCGCCGGCCTGCAGGCCATCCCGAACGACATGTACGAGGCCGCGAAGGTGGACGGCGCGAGCGAGTGGCGGATGTTCTGGCGCATCACCATGCCGCTGCTGCGGCCGGTGCTGGCGGTGGTGCTGATCATGACCGTGATCGGCTCGTTCCAGGTCTTCGACACGGTGGCGGTGACGACGAACGGCGGTCCCGCGAACGCCACCAACGTCCTCCAGTTCTACATCTACGGCTCGGCGTTCGGCCGCTTCCAGTTCGGCTACGCCTCGGCGATGTCCGTGGCGCTCCTGGCCGTGCTCAGCGCGATCACCATCCTCCAGTACCGGCTCACCCGGGCCGGCCAGACCGACCTCGGCTGACGAAGGGAGCGACCGACATGACCGCCGTGACGGCAACGACGACGAAGGTACGGCCACAGCGCCGAAGGCTCTCGCCAGGGAAGGTCCTGGCCTGGGCGGTGATGGCCGCGATGGTCCTCATCACCCTGCTGCCGTTCTACTGGATCCTGCGCACCGCGCTGTCCTCGAACACGGCCCTGGCGGCCCACCCCGGTGATGTGCTGCCCGTGGACCCGACGACCGGGGGTTTCGAACGGGCTCTGGGCCTGCAGTCCACCGAGGAGGCCATCGCCCAGGGCGGCTCGGGCGGCGGGCTGAAGTTCTGGCGCTATCTGCTCAACTCGGTGGTCGTGTCCACCCTGATCACCGTCTGCCAGATCCTCTTCTCCGCCATGGCCGCGTACGCCTTCGCCCGGCTGCGGTGGCGCGGCCGGGACAAGGTGTTCGGGCTGTTCCTGGCCGGGCTGATGGTGCCCACCATCTTCACGTTGCTGCCGAACTTCGTCCTCATCAAGCAACTCGGCCTGGTGGACAGCCTGCTGGGCATCTCGCTGCCGACGATGTTCATGACCCCGTTCGCGGTGTTCTTCATGCGCCAGTTCTTCATGAACGTGCCCCGGGAGGTGGAGGAGGCGGCGCTGCTCGACGGGGCCGGGAAGATCCGGATCTTCTTCCGCGTCATGCTGCCGATGGCGTCCTCGCCCGTCCTGACCCTGGGCGTGCTGACGTACATCACCTCCTGGAACGACTACTTCTGGCCGCTGATGGTGTCCTACAGCGACAGTTCGCGCGTGCTCACCGTGGCCCTGGCCATCTTCCGGGCACAGACACCGCAGACCGGTTACGACTGGTCCGGTCTGATGGCGGCGACGCTCATCGCCGCCCTCCCGATGCTCGTGCTCTTCGGCTTCTTCGCGCGCCGCATCGTCAGCACCATCAGCTTCACCGGCATCAAGTAAGGGGACGGGCATGGAGATGCGTACGCGTACGGCCGTGGCACTGACCGGGGCGCTCGCGCTGTCCCTGGTGACGGGCTGCGCACAGGGCGGAGCCGCCGGGGCAGGCTCGGACACGGTGACGTACTGGCTGTGGGACGCCAACCAGCTGCCCGCCTACCAGGCCTGCGCCAAGGACTTCGAGAAGCAGAACCCGGGCCTGGACGTGAAGATCACTCAGATGGGCTGGGCCGACTACTGGACCAAGCTGACCGCGAGCTTCATCGCGGGCACCGAGCCCGACGTGTTCACCGACCACATCCAGAAGTTCGGGCAGTTCGCCGATCTGAACGTCCTCGAACCGCTGGACGACCTGGGCATCGACGAGTCCGCCTACCAGCCGGGGCTCGCCGCCAACTGGACCGGCCAGGACGGTCACCGCTACGGCGCCCCGAAGGACTGGGACACCGTCGCCCTCTTCTACAACAAGAAGCTGACCGAGAAGGCCGGGCTGGCCGCACAGGAGATGGGCGACCTGTCCTGGAACCCCGAGGACGGCGGCACCTTCGAGAAGGCCATCGCGCGTCTGACCGTCGACAGGAACGGCAAGCGCGGCGACGAGGAGGGCTTCGACAAGAACCACGTGAAGGTGTACGGACTCGCCACCGGCGGCGCCGGCGACAGCGACGGGCAGACCACCTGGAGCCCGTTCGCCGCCTCGGCGGGCTGGAAGTACACGGACAAGGCGCGCTGGGGCACCGCGTACCAGTACGACAGCAAGACCTTCCAGAAGGTGGTCGACTGGTACTTCGGCCTCGCGAGGAAGGGGTACCTCGCCCCGTTCACGGACTACACCGACGGCGCCAACCCGGCCAACGCGCAGGTCGCCTCCGGCAGGGCGGCGACCGCGTTCGACGGCGCCTGGATGATCTCCACGTACTACGGCACCAAGGGGCTCGACGTCGGGACGGCCGTCACCCCGGCCGGTCCGACCGGCAAACGGGCCACCATGATGAACGGCCTCGCCGACTCCATCACCAAGAACGCCCCCAACAAGGCCGGCGCGAAGAAGTGGGTGCGCTACCTCGCCTCCGACGAGTGCCAGCGGACCGTCGGCGGCTACGGCATCGTCTTCCCCGCGACCCCGGGCGGTACCGAGGCGGCCGTCGCCGCGTACCGGAAGAAGGACATCGACGTGTCCGCGTTCACCGGGCCCGTCGCGGACAAGAAGGACTTCACCACCTTCTCCTTCCCCGTCACCGACTACGCGGCGGACGTGTACGCCCTGATGCGTCCCGCGATGCAGGACGTCTTCGCCAACAACGCCCCGGTGAAGGGCCTGACCAAGACCAACGACCAGATCAACTTCATCCTCGGCCAGTGACTCGCACAGAGACACGAGCGCCTGTTCAGACAGCACCCCGGACAGTGACCCGGACAGTGAAAGGCACACACTCCATGACGTTCTCCCTCGGCATCGTCGGCGCCGGCCAGTTCTCCGGCCAGTTCGCGAAGCTGTTCCTCGCCCACCCGGGTGTCGGCGACGTGTACGTCACCGACCTGCTGCCGGAGCGCGCCGAGCAACTGGCCGCCGCCGAAGGACTGGCGGGCACCTTCCCCTCGTACCAGGCGATGCTGGAGTCGGAGGCGGTGGACGCCGTCGCGATCTTCACCCAGCGCTGGACCCACGGCCCGCTGGTGATCCAGGGCCTGAACGCGGGCAAGCACGTCTACTCCGCGGTGCCGATGGCGATCACCCAGGAGGAGATCGCCTCGATCATCGACACGGTACGGGCCACCGGGCTCACCTACATGATGGGTGAGACCAGCCAGTACAACCCGGCGACCGTCCACGCCCGCAACCAGATCGCGGACGGCTCCTTCGGCCGGCTCTTCTACGCCGAGGGCGACTACGTGCACGACATGGACCTCGGGTTCTACGAGGCCTACCAGTACAGCGGCGGCGAGAACTGGAAGGCGACCGCCAGCTATCCCCCGCTGCTCTACCCCACGCACTCGGTGGGCGGGGTCCTCGGGGCGTGGCAGACGCACGCGGTGAGCGTGTCCGCGATCGGGGTCAGGGACGACCGCGGGGACGGGGTCTTCGACGAGGAGATCAGCCAGTTCGGCAACGACTTCTCCAACGCCACCGCGCTGTTCGAGGTCGCGGGCGGCGGCTCGTTCCGTACCAACGAGTTCCGGCGGGTGGGCTATCCCTCGCACATCCGGGAGTCGCGTTTCCGGTTCTTCGGGACGGACGCCAGCATGGAGCAGCTCGCCACGGTGGCCTTCTGGCAGGACAAGAAGGGGGTCAAGGACATCAGTGAACTCCTGGAGCCCAAGCCCACGATGTCCCCCGACGACCCCTCCCTGCAGCACATCGCGCCGGAGCTGCGGGCCGCCTTCACCTCCGGGTCGGCTCCGGTGCACGACCGGTCACGGCTGCCGAGGGAGTTCGACAACCTGCACAACGGCCACGAGGGCAGCCACCACTTCCTGGTGGACGACTTCGTGACCGCCGTCAACACCCGCACCCTGCCGTCCGTGAACGCCTGGGTGGCCGCCCGCTACACCCTGCCGGGCATCATCGCGCACGAGTCGGCACGGCAGGGCGGGGCCCGCCTTGAGATCCCGGACTTCGGGGACGCGCCCGAGGCGTGACGTCACCGTACGGTCCGGCCGTTCCCGGGAACGGCCGGACCGGGCAGGTCAGGTGCCCGGCTTGCGGCCGTACACATAGACGTCGTCGTTCTTCTTCAGGAGCGACCAGTACTTCTTGGCGGTCGCCGTCGTCATGTTGACGCAGCCGTGCGAGCCGGGCGGGTTCCACATGCTCACGCCGACCGAGTGGAAGGCCTGGCCGCCGTCGAAGAACTGGCTGTAGGGCATGGGCACGTCGTAGATGGACGAGACGTGGTCGATGTGCCGCCAGTAGATCTTCTTCAGGCCGGTACGGGTCTCGTAGCCGTTGCGGCCCGTGCGCACCGGCACCGGTCCGTACACGAGTTTCTTGCCGTCCTGGATCCAGCTGAGCTGGAGCGTCAGGTTCACACAGGCGATCCGGCCTTTGTTGACCGGGCATTTGCCTTCTTTGTTCGGGTTCGTCCCGACGGCCTTCTGCTTGTTCATCAGGTCCATCACGCCCCAGGTGACGGAGCCGGCGTAGCCGATGTTCGGGGTGATGCCGTGCTTGGTCTGGAAGGCCTTGATCGCCTTGCAGTCGGTGGTGGACTGCTTGCCGTCGACCGGCCGGCCGAGGAACTTCTCCACCTGCTTCTGGTACGGGCCGCTCGACGTGGTGCAACTGGCCGCCTGCGCGGGCACCGCGCCCAGTGCGACGGTCAGCGGCACCACCATCCCGGTGATCCCCAGTGCGACGGCTGCCCGTCTGCGAATGTCCCCCATGGCCAGGCCTTTCCTCTTCGGTTCCGCTTCGGTTCTGCTTCGATCCGGTCGATCTCTGCCAGCTAGACACGCGCCGGGGGAGATCGGTTGTGGTGGCCGGCCCGCTGGAACGAAACGGTGACATGATCTTGAACCGGGTCATTCGGTACGGGAGCGGCTCCGGGACTGCGGGGCGGGACCGGTTCCCCGGGATCAGGCCAGTTCCCCGCGATTGGCCCCTGCTCCCCCCTCGGCTGCCCGCCTACGCTGCCGCCATGCATCCCGCACTCGCCGACGATCTCTCCCGGCTCCCCGAACTCCTCCAGTCCGCCCGTGACTTCGCCGCCCGCGAGGTGTCGGAGATCGAGGCACGGCCCGTGGTCCAGTGGGACAAGGCGCCGGATCCGCGGCCCCTCCCGGCCGAGGGCGCGGGTGCGGAGGGCGCCCTCGCACGGTTCGCCGCAGCGTGGGCTCCCGGCTTCGCCGCCACCGCGGGCCCCCGCTATCTCGGCTTCGTCACCGGTGGCGCGACACCGGCCGCGGTCACCGGGGACTGGCTGACCGGCGCCTACGACCAGAACGCCGCCGGCGGAGACGGTTCCTCGGCGGCGGCTCTGGAACGGGAGACGCTGGCCTGGCTGCGGGAGCTGTTCGGGCTCGGCGAGGCACACGACGGCGCCTTCGTGACGGGCGCGACCATGTCGAACACCGTCGGTCTCGCCCTGGCGCGCGAGTGGCTGGGCGACCGCCAGGGGATCCGCGTCTCCGAGGCGGGCGCCGCCGCGCTCGGCCCGGTCGACGTGCTCTCCGGCAGCCCGCACTCCAGCATCCCCAAGGCCCTGTCCGTCCTGGGCATCGGCCGCGACCGGCTGCGTACGCT
Source organism: Streptomyces sp. NPDC060205 (assembly GCF_042728395.1). NCBI lineage: Bacteria > Bacillati > Actinomycetota > Actinomycetes > Kitasatosporales > Streptomycetaceae > Streptomyces > Streptomyces sp. NPDC060205. The sequence continues at coordinate 4,620 of NZ_JBHWZP010000100.1, read as the reverse complement.
GCCGGTGCTGCCCGGCGGCCGGGAGGCGGTCGACGTGGCACGGCTGGCCGAGGCGCTCGAAGCGCTGGACGGGCGTCCGGCCGTGGTGGTGGCCAACGCGGGCACGGTGAACACGGTCGACTTCGACGACCTGCGGGCGATCGCGGCGCTCAAGGAGCGGTACGAGTTCTGGCTGCACGTGGACGCCGCCTTCGGCGGGTTCGCCTCGCTGTCCCCCGAGCACGCGCACCTGACCGACGGCATCGACGCCGCCGACTCGGTCTGCGTCGATCTGCACAAGTGGCTCAACGTCCCCTACGACGCGGCCGTGCAGTTCACCCGCCACCGGGAACTGCAGGTACGGGTCTTCCACAACGCCTCGCCCTACCTCGGACTGCCCACCGGGGAGCCCGACTTCGTCCATCTCACGCCGGAGAACTCACGTCGGCTGCGCGCGCTTCCGGCCTGGTTCTCGCTCACCGCGTACGGCCGCGAGGGGCATCGCGAGATCGTCGAGCGGAACGTGGCCGAGGCCCGGCGGCTCGGCGAGGGGATCGCGCGCGTACCGGGCCTGCGCCTGCTCGCGCCGGTCCGGCTGAACGTCGTCTGCTTCACCCTCGCCGGGTCCCCCACCCAGGAGCGGGTGCACGCGCTGGGCCGGGCGGTCGCCGAGTCCGGGGAGGCGTTCCTGACACCGACCTTCCTGGAAGGGACCCATGCGCTGCGGGCCGCGTTCAGCAACTGGCGGACGTCCGGGGCCGACACGGACCGGGTGCTCGCGGCGGTGACGCGGGCGGCCGGGGAAGCGGCGGCCTGAACAGCCGGGTCCCGGCAGGTGCCGCACGCCTCAGCTCTTCCGCCGTGCGGCCCGCTGTGCTTGTCTGGGGGCCGTTTTCGGTGGCCGGGGCGGGAGTTGCCGTATGAGCAGGCCGTGGATCGGTGGGGTGCTGGCGGGATTACTGCTGCTCACCGCGTGCGGGGATCCCTCGTCGGGGCCCGGGACCGCGTCCACGCCCTCGTCCCCGAGAACGGCCTCGACCACGCATCAACGCCCGGCCGCCACACCCGGGGCGGGCGCCGGAGCCGACACCGCGGCGGCCGGCACCGAAGGAGCCACCGAGCGCCCCACCGTCCTGTATCTCGGCGACTCCCTCGCCATGGAGAACCAGAAGGTCCTCGGCGGGCTCCTGCGGGACGAGGCCAGGGCGCGCTACACCAGCGCCCCCTACTCCGGCACCACGCTGTGCGACTACCTGGAGGGCAGCGGCGAGGATTCCCTGGTCCCGCCGAAGGACAAGGCCGCCGCCCTGGTGCGCCGGCTGCGGCCGGACTTCGTGGTGCTCCAGTTCTGGGGCAACGCCTGGGGCTACACGCCCTGCATGGACGGCATCACGTACGACAAGCAGCGGGACAAGTACTTCGCGCGCTACACCGACGACGCCGGACGGCTGACGGACCAGATCGCACAGGCCGCGAGCGGGGTGAGGATCGTCTGGGTGCTGCAGGGCCCCGACCCGATCACTCCCGACCGGGTCCGGCGGGTCAACGCGGTCTACGAGCGGCAGGCGCGGGCCTCCGGCGATCTGCTCGCGGACGCCGGAAAGGCGGTGAGCGCCGCCGCGGCCCGCTACACCTGGACCCAGTACCTGCCGTGCACCGCGTACGAGCGTGAGCACGGCGCGTACTGCACGCAGCCCGCCAGTCGCCGCACCGCCCTGCACCGCGACGACGACTACCTGCACTTCTGCCTGGCGCCCACGACGTCGACGCCCAAGCCCTGCCCGGTCCGCTCCCCCGGCATCCTGCGCGTCACCCGGGCGATCAGCCGGGCGATCGGCCGGGCCGTGGCCGCGCCGGCGGACTGAGGAGCAAGGCACCGCACTCAGCGTCCGCCGGTCCCCAGCTCCGTCTCCACCAGCCGGTACATGTGCCGGCGCGCGTCCTCCGTGCTCAGCGGCGGCGCCTGCCGCAGCCGCTGCAGGGCCAGGCCGTCGGAGAGCGCGGCGAAGCGGACGGTGAACCCGGCGGGGTCCGCGCAGACGAACTCGCCCTCGGCGACGCCCCGTTCGACCAGTGCGCGGATCTGCCCGTGCCAGTCCTCGTACCGTTTGGCCTGCCCGCCCGCGAAGGCCTGTTCGGGGTCCTGGTCGCGGTCGCCGGCGCTCCAGTAGTCGAACCACATCCGCCAGTGCCGGTCGGTGTCCTCGGTGAACAGCGCGTCGATCAGCAGCCGCAGCGCCTCGGCGCCGCCGGACGCCTCCTCGGCGGCCTCGTTCAGTGCCGCGTAGTAGCGCTCGATGTTCAGCACCATGGCCTCGGAGAGGATCTCCTGGACCGAGCCGAAGTGGTAGGTGACCGTGCCCACCGACACCCCGGCCGCGGCGGCGACGTCCCGCACGCCCACGGACGCGTAGCCGCGCTCGGCGATGAGCGGGACGGCCGCCTCCACGATGAGCCGGCGGCGGACCTCGGTGGGCTGGCGTGTGCGGTCGGCCGCGGCGACCGCACGGCGGGGCGTCCTCGCGGCCTTCACGCGGACGTCCTCGGGGTGGTGCGGTGCCATGCGCGCTTGACCACTGTCTCTCCGTCCGCCCGTGCTTCCATCCGGCTGTCCATGATGAACTCCGTGGCCGTGGCCCGCAGCTCCGTACGCGTGATGATCTCAGCGTCCCAGTCGTCGCCGCGCCGCAACCGGATGGCCCACTCGGAGACCGCTCGCGCGGACAGGGGGTCGTCGGAGCGGATCCGGTACGTCTCGCGGGCGCTCTCCTCGTACCGCAGCCCGTCGGGGTAGACCCGTGAGCCGCCGTAGTTGGGGTCGACCTCCAGCGTCCACTCCCCCTCGGCGACGTCGTGCGTGACCAGCCGCTCCGGCCCCGGATCGGCGGCCCGCTCGTGCGCGACGGCGAGCGGCACGGCCTGTTCGGGCTCCTCGAAACGGATGGGCGCATTGCCCTCGTCGCAGGCGGGGTCCCGCACGGGCAGGAGTACGGCGCTCTCGGCGGGCAGCACGGTCAGTTCGCCGCGCTCGCCGTGCGGCCACACCCAGGGCCAGTACGCGTCGGAGACGGCGATCCTGATGCGGTGTCCCGGCGGAAAGGCATAGCCCACGCCATTGAGCTCGAACTCCACCGTCTCGTACGTCCCCGGGGTCCACTCCACGGCCCTCTCGCGCCCGTGCCTGCTGAGCAGGTTGAGGACACCGCGGGTGACGAGCGTGGACGAGCCGTCGGGGGCCACGTCGCAGATGCGGGCGATGACGTGGGCGCGGGGTGTCGCGCTGTCGAGGCGGAGCCGGACGCGCGGGCGGCCGAGGATCTCCACCCGTTCGTCCAGCGGCTCGGAGTCGAAGCACACCGAACGGCCGTCCTCCTCCCGCTGGTCGGGCGGCAGGTCGCTCGCGTTGCCGAACGGGAAGAACCGGCCGGCGTCGAGCCCGGTGTGCCGGGGCGAGCGCACGAGGACGGGGGCGGCTCCCCGGCCGAGGGACCGCTCGTCCCAACTGACATTCGGGGAGGGCCAGTTGTGCTCACCGACCCACCTGCCCGGCATCACGTCGTACGAAGTGGCGGGCGGGACCGGGTCGTTGAGCCAGGCGCGCAGCAGCGGCTCGCGCATGATGCCGGTGTCCTCGTCCTTCAGGTGCTGGTCCCACCAGCGCAGGGTCTCCTGGAGGAAACCGATCGCGGGGCCGGGCGGCAGGCCCCGGTCGGGGTATTGGTGCGACCAGGGCCCGACGAGTCCGCGTACACGGTCCTCGGGCAGATGCTCCACGAGCCGCAGCACGGTGTCCCGGTACGGGTCGTTCCAGCCGCCGACGGCGAGGACCGCGGCGTCGATCGCCGTGTAGTCCTCGCAGACGCTGCCGTGCCGCCAGTAGTCGTCGCGCTGCTGGTGGGCCAGCCAGGTGTGCAGGAAGGGTTCGAGGGCTTCGAGGCGCTCGCGCCACATCGGCAGCCAGCGGTCCGCGCCCACGCTGGCCGGGTCCGGCGGGCGGGAGGCGAACGCGAGCATCGTGCCCGCCCAGGCGAGCATGTCCACGCCGAGGACGGCGCCGCCCATGTAGTGCACGTCGTTGTCGTAGCGGTCGTCCGTCGAGCAGACGGTGACGATCGCCTTCAGCGGTTCGGGGGCGAGGGCGGCGATCTGGAGGGCGTTGAAGCCGCCCCAGGAGATGCCGAACATGCCGACCTTGCCGGTGCACCAGGGCTGCTCGGCCAGCCAGTTGACGACGTCCACGCCGTCCGCGAGTTCCTGGGCGTCGTACTCGTCGCCGGGGGTGCCCTCGCTGTCGCCGTGGCCGCGGATGTCCACGCGGACGGAGGCGTAGCCGTGGCCCGCGTACCAGGGGTGGCGTTGGGCGTCCCTGGGGGCGGTCCAGTCTGTCTTGCGGTAGGGGAGGTATTCGAGGAGGGCGGGGACAGGGGTCGTGTCTGCGTCCGTGGGGCGCCAGATGCGGGCGTGGAGGTGGGTGTGCGGGTCGCGGGTGGGGATCCAGACGTCCTCGACGGTGACCTGCCGGTCGAAGTGCTCGCGGTAGTGCAACGTGGCTCCTTGTTCGGGGGGGTGGGGGTTGAGCTGGGGGGTTCTCGCCCCCGCCGCCCCTACCCGTTCCCGTCAACGACTCGGGGGCCAGCCCCC
>NZ_JBHWZP010000099.1:0-28776 GCF_042728395.1 Streptomyces sp. NPDC060205 | reverse complement strand
CGGCCCCGCCGCCGGGCCGAGAGCAGTGCTCGCATACCTCATCAGGCGGCTCTTCGCCGCCGCAGTGATGCTGGTGATCATCATCCTGGTGGTCTTCTGTATCTTCTTCCTCGTCCCCCGCTGGGCGGGCGTGGACCCGGCCACGATGTTCGTCGGCAAGCAGGCGGACCCTGCGGCCATCGAGGCCGTGCGGCAGAAGCTCGGTCTGGCAGACCCGATCTTCGCCCAGGTCTGGGAGTTCTTCAAAGGCATCTTCGTAGGCCGTACGTACTCGGGTGGCGGCGACGTCACGGAGTGCGCGGCGCCCTGCTTCGGCTACTCCTTCCGCAGCGAGCAGGCCATCTGGCCGGTGCTCACCGACCGCTTCCCGGTGACCCTGGGTCTCGCGCTCGGTGCCGCCGTCCTGTGGCTGCTCTTCGGTGTGGCGGCGGGTGTGCTCTCCGCCCTCAAGCGCGGTTCCGTCTGGGACCGTGGCGCGATGATCGTCGCCCTCGGCGGCGTCTCGCTCCCCATCTACTTCACCGGCATGCTGTCGCTGGCGATCTTCAGCTACGGACTGGGCTGGATCGACGGCAGCTACGTGCCTCTCGAAGAGAGCTTCACCGGCTGGTTCGGCGGCATGATCCTCCCCTGGATCACGCTCGCCTTCCTCTACGCCGCGATGTACGCCCGCATCACCAGAGCCACCATGATGGAGGTCCTGGGCGAGGACTACATCCGTACGGCCCGTGCCAAGGGCCTGACCGAACCCGTCGTCATCGGAAAGCACGCGATGCGTTCCACCATGACGCCGATCCTCACCATGCTCGGCATGGACCTCGGCGCGCTGATCGGTGGCGCGATCCTCACCGAGACCACCTTCAGCCTTCCCGGACTCGGACAGGCCGTCCTCAAGGCGATCAGTGACAAGGACCTGCCCGTCATCCTGGGCGTCACGCTGATCACCTCGCTCGCGGTGATCATCGCGAACCTGCTGGTCGACCTGCTGTACGCCGTGATCGACCCCCGAGTGAGGCTCTCATGACCGAACTCAGCAAGAGCGGAGCCGCCGTGGGGGAGCCCGTCAAGGACTCGCCCGCGCCCTCCGCCTTCCTCGAAGTCCGCGACCTCAAGGTGCACTTCCCGACCGACGACGGACTGGTCAAGTCCGTCGACGGGCTCAGCTTCTCGCTGGAGAAGGGCAAGACCCTCGGTATCGTGGGCGAGTCGGGTTCGGGCAAGTCGGTGACCTCGCTCGGCATCATGGGCCTGCACACGACCGGCCAGTACGGCAAGCGCAAGGCCCAGATCTCCGGCGAGATCTGGCTGGACGGCACCGAACTGCTCACCGCCGACCCCGACCACGTGCGCAAGCTGCGTGGCCGCGAGATGGCGATGATCTTCCAGGACCCGCTGTCGGCGCTGCACCCGTACTACACGATCGGTCAGCAGATCGTGGAGGCCTACCGGATCCACCACAAGGTCGACAAGAAGACGGCCCGCCGGCGGGCGATCGAGATGCTCGACCGCGTCGGCATCCCGCAGCCGGACAAGCGCGTCGACAGCTACCCGCACGAGTTCTCGGGCGGTATGCGTCAGCGCGCGATGATCGCGATGTCGCTGGTCAACAACCCCGAACTGCTGATCGCGGACGAGCCGACGACCGCCCTGGACGTGACCGTCCAGGCGCAGATCCTCGACCTCATCCGGGACCTGCAGAAGGAGTTCGGCTCGGCGGTCATCGTCATCACCCACGACCTGGGCGTCGTCGCCGAACTCTCCGACGACATCCTGGTGATGTACGGCGGCAGGTGCATCGAGCGGGGTCCGGCCGAGAAGGTCTTCTACGAGCCCAAGCACCCCTACACCTGGGGTCTGCTGGGTTCGATGCCGCGGCTCGACCGTGAGCAGACCGAACGGCTCATCCCGGTCAAGGGCTCCCCGCCCTCGCTGATCAACCTCCCGACGGGCTGCGCCTTCAACCCGCGCTGCGCGTACGCGGACGTACCCAAGGACAACGTCACCCGCACGGTCCGTCCGGAACTGGCCGAGGTCGGCGGCCGGCACTGGGCCGCCTGTCACATGACACCGGAGCAGCGGGAACGGATCTGGACCGAAGAGATTGCGCCGAAGCTGTGAGTGACAAAGCAGAGGACAAACCAGTGGCCGACTCCGCACAGCGCGAAGGCGTGGCCTCGGGTGCGACCCTCACCAGGGACGCCGCTCCCGGCGAGACGCTCCTGAAGGTGACCGGGCTGCAGAAGCACTTCCCGATCCGCAAGGGCCTGCTCCAGCGGCAGGTCGGCGCGGTGCGGGCGGTCGACGGCCTCGACTTCGAGGTCAAGTCCGGTGAGACCCTGGGCGTCGTGGGCGAGTCCGGCTGCGGCAAGTCGACGATGGGCCGGCTGATCACGCGGCTGCTCGAACCGACCGCGGGCAAGGTCGAGTTCGAGGGCAAGGACATCACGCACCTCGGCGTCGGCGCGATGCGTCCGATGCGCCGTGACGTCCAGATGATCTTCCAGGACCCCTACTCGTCGCTGAACCCGCGCCACACCATCGGCACGATCATCAGCGCCCCCTTCAAGCTCCAGGGCGTCACGCCCGAGGGTGGGGTCAAGAAGGAGGTCCAGCGGCTGCTGTCGGTGGTCGGGCTCAACCCCGAGCACTACAACCGCTACCCGCACGAGTTCTCCGGCGGCCAGCGCCAGCGCATCGGCATCGCCCGCGCGCTCGCGCTCAACCCGAAGATGGTCGTGGCGGACGAGCCGGTCTCCGCGCTCGACGTGTCGATCCAGGCGCAGGTGGTGAACCTGCTGGACGACCTCCAGCAGGAGCTCGGCCTCACGTACGTGATCATCGCGCACGACCTGTCCGTCGTACGCCATGTCTCGGACCGTATCGCCGTGATGTACCTCGGCAAGATCGTCGAGCTGGCCGACCGCGACTCGCTGTACAAGGCGCCGATGCACCCGTACACCAAGGCGCTCATGTCGGCCGTGCCGATCCCGGACCCGCGGCGCAAGTCGGCCAAGAGCGAGCGCATCCTCCTCCAGGGAGACGTGCCCTCGCCGATCGCGCCGCCGAGCGGCTGCCGCTTCCACACCCGGTGCTGGAAGGCCACGCAGATCTGCACGACCACCGAGCCGCCGCTCCTGGAGCTGAAGCCCGGTCAGCAGGTCGCCTGCCACCACCCGGAGAACTTCGAGGACCAGGCACCGCAGGACACCGTGCTGCTGACCGTCGCGAAGCAGGCGGCGGAGCTCGTGGCCGACGAGGTGCTCGCGGAGTCCGCGGCGACCTCGGCCGCGGTGGCGGCGGAGGTCGCGGAGGTGTCGACCACGCCGGCCGAGACGCCGGCCGTGGCAGCGCCCGAGGACGAGACTCCGGCCAAGGAGAAGTAAGAGAAGCAAGAGAATCACGTGCCGTGAGTAAGGCACGTAACACTGAGCCCCCGCCTTGCAATGTAAGGCGGGGGCTCAGTGCTGGGTGAGAATACAGAGGTGCTCCAGCAACTCTTCACGCCCTCCGTCCAGCACACGCTCGAACTCGTCGGCATCTTCTTCTTCGCGATCTCCGGCGCGCTGCTGGCCGTGCGCAAGAACTTCGACGTCTTCGGCATGGCCGTCCTCGCGGAGGTCACCGCGCTGGGCGGCGGCCTGTTCCGGGACCTGATCATCGGCGCGGTGCCGCCCGCGGCCTTCACGGACCTCGGGTACTTCCTCACCCCGCTCCTCGCCACCCTGCTCGTGTTCTTCCTCCACCCCGAGGTGGAACGGATCCAGCTGGGGGTGAACGTCTTCGACGCGGCCGGCCTCGGCCTCTTCTGCGTCTCCGGCACGACGAAGGCGTACGAGTACGGGCTCGGCCTCACCGCGTCCGCGACCCTCGGCCTCGCCACGGCCGTCGGCGGCGGCGTGCTGCGGGACGTCCTCGCCAACGAGGTGCCGTCGCTGCTGCGCTGGGACCGCGACCTGTACGCCGTGCCCGCCATCGTCGGCGCCTCGATGGTCGTCCTGTGCATCCGCTACGACGTGCTGAGCCCGTTCACCTCGGGGCTCGCGGTCGTCACCGCCTTCGCGCTGCGGCTGCTCGCGATGCGCTACCACTGGCGCGCGCCCCGGGCGTGGCACCGGCGTTCGACGGCGGTGGAGGTGCCGGAGTGAACCCGTGGGTTCACATGATCGAAACAGGAAAAGCTACCGCTTAGTAATGACCTGTTGTACCGTTCACGCATGCCAGAAGCAGCTACCGCGCACGCGCTGCGGGCCAGGATCGGCGACAGCGAGTTCGACCGCGACACCGCGGTCACCCGACGCGAACCCGGCGTCTACGACATCGACCTGTCCGCCGGATGGACGATCATCAACGCCGTCAACGGCGGCTACCTCCTCGCCGTCCTGGGCCGCGCCCTCGCCGACGCCCTGCCGCACCCCGACCCGTTCACGATCTCCGCGCACTACCTGACGGCGTCCCGCCCGGGCCCCGCGGTCGTGCGCACCGAGACCGTCCGCGCCGGGCGCACCCTCTCCACCGGCCAGGCGTCCCTCTTCCAGTACGACGACGAGGGCCACGAGGTCGAGCGCATCCGCGTCCTCGCCTCCTACGGAGACCTCGACGGCCTCCCCGACGACGTCCGTACGACCGCGCTGCCGCCCGCGATCCCGCCGATCGACCAGTGCTTCGGCGCCTCGGACAGCCCCGACGGAGCCCCCGTGCCCGGCAGCTCCGCCATCGCCGACCGGCTGATGCTCAAGCTCGACCCGGCCACGCTCGGCTGGGCCCTCGGAGCGCCGTCCGGCCGGGGCGAGATGCGCGCCTGGTTCGGCCTCGCCGACGGCCGCGACGCCGACCCGCTCTCCCTGCTCCTCGCGGTGGACGCGCTGCCGCCCACCGCCTTCGAACTCGGCCTGACCGGCTGGGTGCCCACCGTCGAGCTGACCGTGCACGTGCGCAGCCGTCCGGCGCCCGGGCCCCTGCGGATCGCCATCACCACCCGCAACCTCGCGGGCGGCTTCCTGGAGGAGGACGCCGAGGTCTGGGACAGCGCGGACCGGCTCGTCGCCCAGTCCCGCCAGCTGGCCCGGGTGCGCCTCGGCTGACCCGGGGTTCCCCCACTTCGTGCGCCGCCCGGACTTCGTACAGTGAGGGCGTGAAGTCCGACCGGCTGCTGGCCATCCTTCTGCTGCTGCAGACCCGTGGCCGGGTGCCCGCGCCCGAACTCGCCGAGCGGCTCGAAGTGTCGGTGCGGACCATCTACCGGGACGTCGAGGCGCTGTCCGCCGCCGGCGTCCCGGTCTACGCCGAGCGCGGCCGGCACGGCGGGATCGAGCTGCTCGCCGGATTCCGCACGGACGTCACCGGGCTCACCGCCGACGAGTCGCGCGCCCTGTTCGTGCTGGCCGCGCAAGGCGCCCACGCCGCGCTCGGCCTCGACGCGGCCCTCGGCTCCGCGCTGCGCAAGGTGATGGCCGCGCTGCCCGAGCCGCACCGGCCCGCCGCCGAGGTCACCAGCCGCCGCATCCTGGTGGACGCCACGCGCTGGAAGGGCGGGCCGGGCGCCGGGGCCGCGGTCGATCTGGGAGTCCTCCAGGACGCGGTGTTCGCCGACCGCAGGCTGCGGCTGAGCTACCGCCACGGCGGCGACACCGAGCCGCGTACGTACACCGTGGACCCGTACGGGCTCGTCGCCAAGGCGGGTGTCTGGTACCTGGTGGCCGACCGGCGCGGCAGGCCCCGGCTCTTCCGCGCCGACCGGGTGCGCTCGGCCCGCGCCACCGACGCGCCGGTGCGGCGGCGGCCCGGGGTGGAACTGGCCGACGCCTGGGAGGCGTTGCGGCGCGAGGTCGAGGAGCGGCCCGGCGGCATCGACGTGACCGTCCGGGTCCGGCGCGACCGCTTCGGCCTGTTCCTGCGCCTGCACGGCGGCACCCTCACCGAACCGCCCGAGGACGACGGGACGAGCGAGTGGGTCGTCGCACGGCTCGCGTACGCGGTCGTGGGCGAGGCGCGCCCGCTGCTCGCCTTCGGGGACCGGCTGGAGGTCCTCTCACCGCCCGGGGTGCGCGAGGAACTGGCGCGGGCGGCGGCCGCCGTGACGGAGCTCTACCGCCAGGCTTTGCCGGCAGGGGAGTTGAGGCGTCCTTTGCCCTAACCACAGGCGGGGCACAGCGCGGGCCCAAGCGGGGCCCATGAACGGTTGGTTGCATGCGCTTCTCAGATCTCAGATCAATCTCATTGATCTCACCGGTTTCATACAACGGAGTTGTCGCATGAAGCGTGTACGTCACGTCCCCGCCGTCGCCCTGCTGGCGCTCGCGCCACTCCTGCTGACGGCCTGCGGATCGGACGACTCCTCGTCGGGCAACGGCAACGGGACGTCGGCGCAGTCGAGTTGTCAGCCGCCGTCGGGCGGTCCTGGCGGCGGCGCGTCGGGGCGGCCGAGCGGGGCCCCGTCGGGAATGCCGTCAGGGGCGCCCTCGGGGACACCTTCGGGCGTGCCGTCGGGAGCACCCTCCGGCGCGGCCACGGGGAAGGCCCCGTCGGGCGCGCCCTCCGGGATGCCGTCGGGGATGCCGAGCGGCGGCCCCGGCGGCCAGGGCGGCGGCTGCGGGCCGGGTGGGGGCGGACCTCAGGGCCAGGGTCAGCCGGGCCAGGGGCAGCAGAGTCAGCAGAGTCAGGGCTAGGGGCGGGGGAGCGCAGGACTCGGGGCGCGTACGGGATCGTCGTACGCGCCCTTCGTGTGACGCGGGGGAGGGCGTCAGCCCAGCCAGTTGCGGCGGCCGATGCTGATCAGCCGCATCCGGCGCCTCGCCACCCGGGCCACCCGTTCCTCCTCGGCCGGGTCGTCCGGGTCCGCCTCCAGGAAGGCGCTGGCGGTCATCAGCATCTGGTCGACGTACAGCCCGGCGAGCATCAGCAGATCGTCGTCGCTCCAGCCGTCCGACTCGGCCTGCTTGGCCAGTTCGGCCCGCACCTCGTCGGCGAACCGGTCCATCTGCTCCGCGATCGCGGCCCGGACCTTCTGCACACCGCCGTTGCGCTCGCGGGCGATGAACCGGATGTGCGCCGGATACGCGCGCACATGACGGGCGATCAGGGCGACGGCGCGGTCTATGCGTTCGTCGCTGTCGTCCGCCGTGGAGACCGTGCCGGAGATCATCGGGTGCAGGCTGCCGAGCGCCTCCTCGACCAGGGCGACCCCGAGGTCGGCGGTCGAGTGGAAGTGCCGGTAGAAGGCGGTCGGGGCGACGCCGACGGCACGGGTGACCTCGCGCAGGCCCAGGCTGCTGAGGCTCTGCTCCTCCAGCAGGCCCAACGCGGCGTCCAGGAACGCCTGTCGGGTCTTCTGCTTCTGGGCCTGCCGGACACCGAGACTGTGACTCATGCCATGCAGTAAACAACTGTTCTCCGTAGGGGGAAAGTCGCCCGACGCGCTAGACTCTGGATTCAGTGAACAACTGTTACCACAAGCGTTCACCGAACCGTCACGAGAGGCGACTCATGCTGTTCCTCGTCGCAGCCCTCCTGCTGCTGGGCGTCGTGCTGGGCACCGTGGCCCACGCACCGCTCTCCTTCACCGTGGTGGCCGCCGTGGTCATCGGCGTCTGGCTGATGGTCTTCGCGATCCGCGAGCGCCACGGCCGCCGCCGCGAGACCTCGGGCTGAACCGCCCGGCCGTCCCGTCACGGTCCCGCCACCCGTCCACGTACGACCGCCTGCTGGGAGCAGACACATGGAACTCACCACCGCCGCCCCGCGGCGCCGGAGCGCCACCCGTGACGCCGACGGCATGGCCGTCGCGTCCTTCATCCTCGGCCTGGTCGGCCTGCTCGCCCTGAACGTCGTCCTCGGCCCGGTCTCGATCGTCCTGGCCGCGACGGCCCTGTTCCGGGGCACCACCCGCCGCGGACGCGCCTTCCTCGGCCTCGGCCTCGGCGTCGCCGACCTCGTGGTCCTGGTCGCCTTCATGTCGGCGGACAACACGCTGTCCTGGAGTTTCTGAGCCGGGCCGGCCCCCGCCGGGCCGGGTACGGGCCGTGGGCCGGACCGCGGGCCGGGCGCAAACAGCCCCCACCTGACCAAGTCGGTCGAGAGCGGGCCCTAGAATCGGGCTCACCATGGCATACCTCGACCACGCCGCGACCACCCCCATGCTTCCGGAGGCGGCCCTGGCAATGACCGCCCAGTTCGCCGTCACGGGCAACGCCTCCTCCCTGCACGCGGCCGGCCGCCGCGCCCGCCGCACGGTCGAGGAGTCCCGGGAGACCCTGGCGGAATCCCTGGGCGCCCGCCCAAGCGAGGTGGTGTTCACCTCCGGCGGCACCGAGGCCGACAACCTCGCCGTGAAGGGCCTGTACTGGTCCCGCCGCGACGCCGACCCGGCCCGCACCCGGGTCCTGGCCAGCCCCGTCGAACACCACGCCGTCCTCGACGCCGTCCACTGGCTCGGCGAGCACGAGGGCGCCACGGTCGAGTACCTCCCGGTCGACCGGTACGGCCGCGTCCACCCCGAGGCCCTGCGCGAGGCCATCGCCCGCAACCCCGACGACGTCGCCCTCGCGACCGTCATGTGGGCGAACAACGAGATCGGCACGATCATGCCGGTCCGTGAACTCGCCGACGTGGCCGGGGAGTTCGAGGTCCCGCTGCACGCGGACGCCGTCCAGGCCTTCGGCCAGGTCCCCGTCGACTTCGGCGCCTCGGGACTCGCCGCGATGACCGTCTCGGGGCACAAGATCGGTGGCCCGTACGGCATCGGGGCGCTGCTGCTCGGCCGCGAGTACACCCCCGTGCCGGTCCTGCACGGCGGTGGCCAGGAGCGGCATGTGCGCTCCGGCACCCTGGACGTACCGGCCGTCGCCGCGTTCGCCGTCGCGGGCCGGACCGCCGCCGGACAGCGGGAGTGGTTCGACCGCGAGATCGGCTCGCTGCGCGACGACCTGGTCGACGCGGTCCGCGCGGCCGTGCCGGACGCGATCCTCGGCGGCGACCCGGCGGAGGGGGGCCGCCTGCCGGCGAACGCCCACTTCACGTTCCCCGGCTGCGAGGGCGACTCCCTGCTCCTGCTGCTCGACGCGCAGGGCATCGAATGCTCCACGGGCTCCGCGTGCACGGCGGGCGTGGCCCAGCCCAGCCATGTCCTCCTCGCCACCGGAACCGATCCGGACCTGGCCCGCGGCACCCTCCGCTTCTCCCTCGGCCACACGTCGACGGAGGCGGACGTGGAGGCCGTGGGGAAGGCGATCGGCCCGGCGGTGGAGCGGGCCCGCACGGCGGGACTCAGCTAGGCCTTCCCGCCCGCGACCCCGACCCCGTCAGCGCATCGCGACGAGGACGACGCTGCTGAGCACGCTCGTGACGACGAAGAACGGCGCGTTCAGGACGCCGTAGTACAGCGGGCGCGGGAAGTTCGGGTTGATGGCGATCTGGAAGGTCATCGCGCCGAGGTACCCGACCCCGACGAGGAGCCCGAAGACCACGGCGTCGCCGAGGCCGGTGACGTCGAGGGCCTCGACGAGCACCGCGCTGGTCAGGACGGTGACCGTCAGACACACCAGTGGTCCGGCCGCGGTGACCGCCGTCTGCGCGGGCGCGGGCGCGCCCTCACGGCCGAGGGCGACGGCGTACGGCTTGGCGATCACGACGGCGAACCACAGGCCGGCGAGCACGATCGACGCGACGGCCGCGATGACGACGGCGAGCCAGTTGATGTCGGCGAGAACGGAGAACACGCGCAGACTCCTTGCGGGGCGAACGGCGGTCCGTGTGACCGCCGGGGCAGAGTCTTCGCGAGGTACAGGACAGGTTGTGGCCTCTACTCCCGGCTGCTGCTCGGGGCTGCTGCTCCGGGTCGCTGCTCCGCTTCGCTGCTTCGGGCCGCACTCCGTCTCACGCGTCGCGCTCGGCAGCCGGAACGCTCCTCGAAGCGGCCGTCGCACCGTTGCTCGGGCCGGTGCTCGGGTCGGCGGACCGCTCGGCGTCACGCTTCGCGGCGTCACGCACCAGGGGTATGTACCGGTCCCAGTCCCAGTGCGGCCCGGGATCGGTGTGGTCGGTGCCCGGCACCTCGACGTGCCCGATGATGTGCTCGCGGTCGATCGAGATGTCGTACCGGGCGCAGATCCGCGCCGTGAGCCGGGCGGAGGCCTCGTACATGGCGTCCGTGAAGTCCTGCGGCCGGTCGACGAAGCCCTCGTGCTCGATGCCGACGCTGCGTTCGTTGAACTCGCGGTTGCCCGCGTGGAAGGCCACGTCCAGCTCGCGGATCATCTGGGTGATGCGGCCGTCCTTGCCGACGATGTAGTGCGCGGCGGCGCCGTGGCCGGGGTCCTGGAAGACCTTCACCGCGCTCTTGAAGCTGCCCTGTGTGACATGGATGATCACGCGGTCTATGCCGAAGTCGTCGGGCCGGTCCGCCCGCCGCCAGTTCGCCGAGGACGCGGCCACCCAGCGCGCGCCCCCGAAGTCGACCTCGCCCTCCTTGCGCGGCTTCTCCACACCCGGCGTACGCCACCACAGACGCGCCAGCTCGTCCCGGGCCAGCACGGCGGTGCCCAGGGCGGCAGCGGCCCCGCCGACGAGCAGCGCACGCCGCCCGACGCGCCGGTCCGAGTCATTCGTGGTCTCCCCCATGCGATCTTCAACGGATACTCGCGGGCTCCGGTTCCCGGGGACCCGTACCCTTGAGGGGTTATGACTGAGACCTCGCAGCGCCCCCGCCCCCTCCGCGTCCTGGCCGCCATGTCCGGTGGCGTGGATTCCGCCGTCGCCGCCGCCCGTGCCGCGGAAGCCGGGCACGACGTGACCGGTGTGCATCTCGCCCTCTCGGCGAACCCGCAATCGTTCCGCACGGGCGCGCGCGGCTGTTGCACGATCGAGGACTCGCGCGACGCCCGCCGGGCCGCGGACGTCATCGGCATCCCGTTCTACGTCTGGGATCTCGCCGAGCGTTTCCGCGAGGACGTGGTGGACGACTTCGTCGCGGAGTACGAGGCCGGCCGCACCCCCAATCCGTGCCTGCGCTGCAACGAGAAGATCAAGTTCGCGGCCCTGCTGGACAAGGCCCTCGCCCTCGGCTTCGACGCGGTCTGCACGGGCCACTACGCGAAGGTGCTGGTGAACGAGGACGGCACGCGCGAGCTGCACCGGGCGTCCGACATGGCGAAGGACCAGTCGTACGTGCTCGGCGTCCTGGACGACCGCCAGCTCGCCCACGCGATGTTCCCGCTCGGGGACACGCTCACCACGAAGGACGAGATCCGCGCGGAGGCCGAGGAGCGGGGCCTGGCGGTCGCCAAGAAGCCGGACTCGCACGACATCTGCTTCATCGCCGACGGCGACACCCAGGGCTTCCTGGCGAAGAGCCTGGGCAAGGCGGAGGGCGACATCGTCGACGAGTCGGGCACGGTCGTGGGCAGCCACGAGGGCGCGTACGGCTTCACGATCGGCCAGCGCAAGGGCCTGCGCATCGGCACTCCGGCCGCCGACGGCAAGCCGCGCTACGTCCTGGACATCTCACCGGTGAACAACACGGTGACGGTGGGCCCGGTGGCCGCGCTGGACGTCTCGGCCCTCACGGCCATCAAGCCCCGCTGGTGCGGCACGGCCCCGACGGGCCCCGGCACGTACACGGCCCAGCTCCGCGCCCACGGCGGCGAGACGGAGGTCCGCGCGGAGCTGGTGGACGGCACCCTGGAGGTCACCTTCACGGAGCCGGTCCGGGGAGTCGCCCCCGGCCAGGCGATCGTCCTGTACGACGACACCCGCGTGGTGGGCTCGGCGACGATCGCGACCACTGAGCGGGCGACTGCCGGGGTCTGACTCCCCGGTGGTGTCAGCCCGCCGGGACCGTTTCCACCTCGTAGAAGCAGAAGTGGTCCTTGATCTCCGCGACCTCCGGCTTCGGGTCCGGGTAGGCCCAGACCAGGTCCGGGGCGTCCGGGAGCGACCAGTAGGACGCGTCTCCCTTGAAGGGGCAGTGGGTGGACGTGTCCGACGGGGTCAGCAGGTCCACGTGGACGTCCTCCGGCGGGAGGTAGTAGCGCGGCGGGAGGCCCGTCTCGCGCAGCACCAGCGGGCGCGTGCTGTCGGCGAGCACCTTGCCGTTGTGGACCGCCCGGACGTGCTCGGTGCCCTGCTCGACGGTGATGCGATGGCCCTTGGTCACGGTTCGACTCCTCGGTGGAGGTCACGCTGGGATGGCGGACGTACGGTCGCGTTCTCGGTGGGTACAGCGTCCGGCGCCGCCGCGTTCTTCCCGTTCCGGGTGCCCTCCCCCGACACCTGGCGCGGCCCGTAAATTGAGCGCATGAACATCTGTGTCTTCCTCTCCGCCGCCGAGCTCGACGAGCGCTACACCCGGCCCGCCCGCGAGTTCGCCGAACTGCTCGGCAAGGGCGGGCACACGCTCGTGTGGGGCGGTTCCGACGTCGGGCTCATGAAGGTCGTCGCCGACGGCGTGCAGGAGGCGGGCGGGCGGCTCGTGGGTGTCTCCGTGGAGTTCCTGTCGGCGAAGGCGCGCCCCGGTGCCGACGAGATGATCGTCGCGCGGGATCTCGCGGAGCGAAAGGCGCTGCTTCTTGAGAACGCCGACGCCGTCGTCATCATGGTCGGCGGGACGGGCACCCTCGACGAGGCCACCGAGATCCTGGAGCTGAAGAAGCACGGGCACACCGACAAGCCGGTCGTGCTGCTCAACACCGCCGGCTTCTACGACGGGTTGAAGGAGCAGTTCCTGCGCATGGAGGCCGAGGGATTCCTGCCCGTGCCGCTCACCGATCTGGTGTTCTTCGCGGAAGAGGCCGTGGGGGCGCTCGCCTACCTGGAGGAGAGCCGCGGCACGCAGTGAGCGCGCGTGCTGCGAGCATGGCGGGCATGGCTACTCATGTGATCACCGGAGCCGGCTCCGGCATCGGCGCGGCCGTCGCCCGCCGCCTCCACGCGCGCGGGGACGACCTCGTGCTCCACGCGCGCGACGCGGGCCGCGCGAAGGAGCTGGCCGCCGAGTTCCCCGGCGCCCGCACCCTCGTCGGCGACCTCGCGGACCCGGACCGGCTGTCCTGGGCGTTCTCCCACCAGACACTGCCCGACCGGGTGGACTCGCTCCTGCACATCGCGGGCGTCATCGACCTCGGCAGGGTCGGCGACCTCACCCCGAAGACCTGGCGCCACCAGCTCGACGTCAATCTGCTCTCGCCCGCCGAGCTGACCCGCCACTTCCTGCCCCAACTGCGGCTCGCACAGGGGCACGTGGTCTTCGTGAACTCCGGTTCCGGACTCAACGCGTACGCCGACTGGGCCGCGTACGCCGCCTCCAAGCACGGTCTGAAGGCCCTCGCCGACTCCCTGCGGCACGAGGAGCACGCGAACGGGGTCAGGGTCACCTCCGTCTACCCGGGGCGCACCGCGAGCGCCATGCAGGCCAAGGTGCACCAGCAGGAGGGCAAGGAGTACGACCCCTCGAAGTGGATCGACCCCGAGTCCGTCGCGACGACGATCGTCATGGCGCTCGACCTGCCGAAGGACGCCGAGGTCAACGATCTGACGGTACGCCCCGGCCGCTGACCCGGTCCGGCCGCTGAACGGGCCCGGTCGCCGAACGGGCCCGGACCGGGCCCCGTCCCCGCTGCGGGGCCGCGCGCTGCCTCCCGCGGGCCCCGGACCCCCGCCCGTTCCGTAGGCTTTCCGGGTGAGCGAAAAAAGCGAGTTCAGGCCCGGCCCCGCCACCGGCATCGGGTCGATGCCGGGCGGGGACGCCCGGGAGACCGCCAAGAGCGTGACTGGGACCTTCGAGGGCCCGGAGACGGGCATGCCGTACCTGGCGGAACTGCCTGCCCGCGGCCCCGGCGCGGACATGATCGGCCGGACCGCGGGGATGCTCTCCGAGCTGTACGCGCGCGTGGAGCCCAGCGGCTGGCGGCTCGGGGACCGGCCGGGCCGCGACACCAAGCGGGCCAAATCCTGGCTCGGCGAGGACCTGGACGCCCTGGAGGAGTTCACCCAGGGCTACGAAGGGCCGCTGAAGGTGCAGGCCGTCGGCCCCTGGACGCTCGCGGCGGCCCTGGAACTGCACAACGGCGAGGTCGCGCTCTCCGACCCCGGAGCCTGCCGCGACCTCGCCGGATCGCTCGCCGAGGGTCTGCGCGAACACCTCGCCGACGTACGCCGCCGTGTCCCCGGCGCCGAGATCGTCCTGCAGCTCGACGAACCCTCGCTCATCGCCGTACTGCGCGGCCAGGTGCGGTCCGCGAGCGGCTACCGCACCCACCGGGCCGTGGACCGGCAGCTCGTCGAGGCGACCCTGCGCGAGGTGATCGGCGTGCAGGAGGGCGGGCCCGTCGTCGTGCACTCGTGCGCCCCCGACGTGCCGTTCGCGCTGCTGCGCAGGGCCGGAGCGGCCGGTGTCTCCTTCGACTTCGCGCTGCTCACCGAGCGTGACGACGACGTCATTGGGGAGGCGGTGGAGGCGGGCACCCGGCTCTTCGCCGGTGTCGTGGCGGGCACGGACGGCCCGTTGTCAGACCCTGCCGGTAGCGTCATGGGTGTCAGGACGCTGTGGCGCAGGCTGGGGCTGAGTCCGGGGCTTCTCACGGACGCGGTCACACTCACCCCGTCGTGCGGACTCGCGGGCGCCTCCCCCGAGTACGCGCGCAGGGCGCTCGCCCACTGCGTCAGGGCGGCGAGATCACTCGCGGACAACCCAGAGTAACGGGAGGACGACACGGTGGCCGGCGACAAGGACGCACAGACGGCTTCGGCTTCGGCTGCGGGGCCCGCGCCCAGTGAGGCACGGGAGAAGCACGCGCAGCTCGCCGAGCAGATCGAGGAGCACCGCTTCCGGTACTACGTGAAGGACGCGCCGGTCGTCAGCGACGCGGACTTCGACAGGCTCCTGCGCTCCCTGGAGGCGCTGGAGGACGAATATCCCGAGCTGCGCACCCCGGACTCGCCGACCCAGAAGGTCGCGGGGGCGTACGCGACGGAGTTCACGGCCGTCCAGCACGCCGAGCGCATGCTCTCCCTGGACAACGCCTTCGATGACGAGGAGCTGGCCGCCTGGGCCGACCGCGTCGCCAAGGACGTCGGCACGTCCGCGTACCACTTCCTGTGCGAGCTGAAGGTCGACGGCCTCGCGGTCAACCTCACGTATGAGCACGGGCGTCTCACGCGCGCGGCGACCCGCGGCGACGGCCGCACGGGCGAGGACATCACACCGAACGTGCGGACGATCGCGGAGATCCCGGACCGCCTCCAGGGCGAGCGCATCCCCGACCTCGTGGAGATCCGCGGCGAGGTCTACTTCCCGATGGAGAAGTTCGAGGAGCTGAACGCCCGCCTGGTGGAGGCCGGCGACAAGCCCTTCGCCAACCCGCGCAACGCGGCGGCGGGTTCACTGCGCCAGAAGGACCCCCGCGTCACGGCGACCCGCCCGCTGCACATGGTCGTGCACGGCATCGGCGCGCGCGAGGGCTTCGACATCGACTGCCTCTCGCACGCGTACGAGCTGCTGCGCGAGTGGGGCCTGCCGACGACCCGCTACGGCAAGGTCGTCGACGACCTCGACGGCGTCCGGGAGTTCATCGCCTTCTACGGAGAGAACCGCCACTCCGTGGAGCACGAGATCGACGGCGTCGTCGTCAAGCTCGACGAGATCCCCCTCCAGGGCCGCCTCGGCTCGACCTCCCGCGCCCCGCGCTGGGCGATCGCGTGGAAGTACGCGCCGGAGGAGGTCAACACCAAGCTGGTCAACATCCGGGTGGGCGTGGGCCGCACCGGCCGCGTCACTCCGTACGCGCAGGTGGAGCCCGTCACGGTGGCCGGTTCCGAGGTCGAGTTCGCGACCCTGCACAACCAGGACGTGGTCAAGGCCAAGGGCGTCCTCATCGGCGACACGGTGGTGCTGCGCAAGGCCGGTGACGTCATCCCCGAGATCCTCGGACCGGTCGCCGACCTGCGCGACGGCAGCGAGCGGGAGTTCGTGATGCCCGCCGAGTGCCCCGAGTGCGGCACACCGCTGGCGCCCGCCAAGGAGGGCGACATCGACCTCCGCTGCCCGAACGGCCGCACCTGCCCGGCCCAGCTCCGCGAGCGCCTGTTCTACCTCGGCGGCCGCAAGTCCCTGGACATCGAGAACTTCGGTTACGTGGCCGCCGCCGCGCTCACCAAGCCGCTGGAGCCCGCGCAGCCGCCCCTTGGGGACGAGGGCGACCTCTTCGACCTCACCATCGAACAGCTGCTGCCCATCAGGGCGTACGTCCTCGACCAGGACAGCGGACTGCCCAAGCGGGACCCGAAGACGGGCGAGGAGAAGATCGCCACGGTTTTCGCCAACCAGGAGGGCGCGCCCAGGAAGAACGCTCTCGCGATGCTGGAGAACATCGCGGCGGCGAAGGAGCGCCCGCTGGCCCGGATCATCACGGGCCTCTCCATCCGGCACGTGGGCCCGGTCGCGGCCGAGGCACTGGCCCGTGAGTTCCGCTCGATCGACCGCATCGAGCAGGCCACGGAGGAGGAACTCGCCGCCGTGGAGGGCGTCGGGCCCACCATCGCCGCCTCGCTGAAGCAGTGGTTCGCGGTCGACTGGCACCAGGAGATCCTGCGCAAGTGGAAGGCCGCCGGCGTCCGTATGGAGGAGGAGGGCTCCGGCGAGGACGAGGGGCCCCGTCCGCTCGCGGGGCTGACCGTCGTGGTCACCGGCACGCTGGAGCGTCACACCCGCGACGGAGCGAAAGAGGCACTGCAGAGCCGTGGGGCGAAAGTGACCGGTTCTGTTTCGAAGAAGACAGCTTTCGTTGTTGTAGGTGACAATCCTGGATCGAAGTACGACAAGGCCATGCAGCTCAAAGTGCCGGTTCTGAACGAGGACGGATTCGCCGTTCTGCTCGAACAGGGACCGGAGGCGGCGGCGGAAGCTGCACTTCCGATCGAGGGGTAGCGGTTGAAGACCACCCGTTCGGCGCATACCAGATGCATAGGGGCGGCCGTGTCGCATTCGGGCAACCGTAGACGACCGCTGCCCTTAGGAGCCTTCTGCGGCCTACTGTTGAGGTCTGCGCCTGCCGTGCCCAGCTGCGGTCGGGGCACCCCCTTGCTCTTCAGGAGTCGGGGGAAGGGTTTTTCAGACGCGGAGCCGTCGAGGGACTGATCGTGCGTCGGGCCGCGTGGCGTGGGCACCGCCGGCCGTGAGAGGGACGGGAATGGAACCGACCGAGAGCGCCGCCCCGGACTCACGGCTGCGCCCACGCTGGATGACCGGCGTGCGGCGATGGGGGCACCCCTTGCTGGAGCGAAGCCGGGAGTTCGGGGCGGGCCTCGGCGTCACCAGGCCCGCGGAGCGCTCCGGCGGGCCGGGGGCCTCGGGGCCGCCTGGGTACGCCACCGGACAGCACACCGGCGCGGACGGGCCCGGCGCGGGCCGGTTCACCGCCGTCCCCGGATCCTCGGCACGGCTGCCGGGCCAGGAGACCGACCGGCAGCCGGCCGGGCCCGCGCTGCCCACGGCGGTCGTGGTGGCCGCCGCGGCCGTACTGGGCGCGGGTTTCTACCGCGCCTTCACCGGCCACCACGCGCTCTTTCCGTCCGGCTCGGCCGGCTGGGCGCTGGCCGTCCTCGTCGGCGTCATCGTCGGCCATCTGGTCGCGCTGGGCCGCTCCCGCTGGTGGGGCGGCACGGGCTCCGGAGCGGCCCTCACCCTCGCCGTCCTGCTGCTGTACGGCTGGGTGCCGGCCGGAATGGTCAGCCTCACCGTCGTCGTGCTCGTCGGCATAGCCCGCCGGCACCGCTGGCGCCAGGGCATCCTGCACGGCGCGGTGGACATCCTCGGCATCGGCGCCGGGGCGCTGGTGCTCGCCGCGTTCGGCCGGGTGCCGTCCGTCGAGGCCCCCTGGGAACCGGAGACCTGGACCGTTTTCACCGTGCCTCAGGTGGTGTTGGCGGCCGGGGCGTATCTCGTCGTGAGCCGCGCGCTGCTCTGGTACCTCCACGCGCCCCGCACGCCGGGACTGCCGACCGTCGCCCGCACGGCCCTGGTCAGACAGGGGCTCGTGGCCGTCGCGCTGCTCGGTATCGCCCCGCTGATCTGCGTGGTCGCCATCGCCCTCCCCGCGCTCCTGCCGCTCTTCGCCGTGCCGCTCATCGCCCTCGACTCCACGCTCTGGATAGCGCGGGCCCGGGCCGAGGAGCAACTGCGTGATCCCCTCACGGGTCTGCCCAACCGGCAGTGGCTGCTCGAACGGACCTGGCGGGCGCTCGACGACGCCGAACGAATCGGTGCGCGTTCCGCTCTGATGCTGATCGACCTCGACCGCTTCAGGTCCGTGAATGACACCCTCGGGCATCTCGCGGGGGACCGGCTGCTGCTGCAGATAGCGGACCGGCTGCGGATCGCCCTGCCACGCGGGGCGGAGGCCGCGCGGCTGGGCGGGGACGAGTTCGCCGTACTGCTGCCCGTCGCCGACTCGACGACCTCGGCGACGCGGGTCGCCCGCGGCCTCGTGACCGCGCTCGGATCGCCGCTCGACCTCGACGGGCTCACGCTCGTGCTGGAGGCCAGCGCCGGGCTCGCCGTCTTCCCCGACCACGCGCTGGACGCGGAGGGCCTGCTGCGGCGGGCGGACGTCGCGATGTACCAGGCGAAGCGGGACCGTACGGGGGTCGAGGTCTACGAGTCCAAGCGCGACTCCAACACCCCCGACCGGCTCGGACTCCTGGGCGACCTGCGACGGGCGCTCGACGCGGGGGACGTCCAGCTGCACTACCAGCCGAAGGTGCGCTTCGACGGCCAGGTCGCCGGCCTTGAGGCGCTCGTACGGTGGGTGCATCCCGAGCGCGGGAAGGTGCCGCCGGACGAGTTCATAGCCATCGCCGAGTCGTCCGGGCTGATGCCGCACCTGACCGAGTACGTCCTGGAGGCAGCGCTCGCGCAGGTGGCGCGCTGGCGTGCCCAGGGGCTTCGGGTGCCGGTCGCCGTGAACGTGTCGCCCCGGGACGTGCACACCCCCGGCTTCGCGGGATCGGTGGCCGCCCGGCTCGCCCGGCACGGGGTCCCCGCGGGGGCGCTGCAGCTGGAGATCACGGAACACGTGCTGCTGGAGGATCCGCAGCGGGCCGCGGACACGCTCGCCGCGCTGACCGCGCACGGCGTGAAGATGTCCCTCGACGACTTCGGGACCGGGTACTCGTCGCTGGTGCATCTGCGGCGGCTGCCGGTGAGCGAGCTGAAGATCGACCGCTCGTTCGTGGCGCGGCTCGCGGTGGACACCGAGGACGCCGAGATCGTGCGCTGCACGGTGGATCTCGCACATTCGCTCGGGCTGCTCGTCGTCGCGGAGGGCGTCGAGGACGACGAGACGTGGGAGCGGTTGCGGGACCTCGGGTGCGACGCGGTCCAGGGATGGCTCGTGGCCGCGGCGATGCCTCCGGAGGAGGCCACGGCGTGGTTGCTGGCGCGGGGGTCGCGGGGGTGGCAGCGGCCCGCTGCCGCGTTGCCTGCGGCCTCGCCTGCGGCTGGCTCGGACGAGTAGAGATCTTTTCCCACCCGCCCGCCCGTGGCGAGTACCTCGGCGGGTGGGCGTTTCCCGCGGGGGTGCCGCGCCGTCGGCGGCCGACCGGTCGTACCCGCGCGTTCGCGGCCGTCCGGGCCCCCGGGGAAACCCATGTACGGGGATCTTGTCGCGCCCCATAGGATTGGGGCACACCACACGCACTCACCCCTGAGGATCGCTGCATGCCTGGCATCACGCGCGAGGAGGTCGCCCACCTCGCCCGGCTGGCGCGTCTGGAGCTGAAGGGCGAAGAGCTCGACCACTTCGCCGGCCAGCTCGACGACATCATCGGCGCGGTCGCCCGCGTCAGCGAGGTCGCCGACCAAGACGTACCGCCGACCTCCCACCCGCTGCCGCTGACGAACGTCATGCGCGCGGACGAGGTCCGTCCGTCGCTCACCCCCGAGCAGGCGCTCTCCGGCGCCCCGGCCCAGGAGCAGCAGCGTTTCAAGGTGCCGCAGATCCTGGGGGAGGACTAATCACCATGACGGACAGCAACGTCAACATCATCAAGCTCACCGCCGCCGAGATCGCCGCCGCGATCGCCTCCGGCGAGCTGACCGCCGTCGAGGTCACCGAGGCGCACCTCGCGCGCATCGGCGCCGTCGACGAGAAGGTGCACGCCTTCCTGCACGTCGACCGGGAGGGGGCGCTCGCCCAGGCCCGCGCGGTCGACGAGAAGCGGGCGCGGGGCGAGAAGCTCGGCCCGCTGGCCGGCGTACCCCTCGCGCTCAAGGACATCTTCACCACCAAGGGCATCCCGACCACCGTCGGGTCCAAGATGCTCGAAGGCTGGATCCCGCCCTACGACGCCACGGTCACCGCGCGGCTCAAGGCGGCCGACGTCGTCATCCTCGGCAAGACCAACATGGACGAGTTCGCCATGGGGTCCTCCACCGAGAACAGCGCGTACGGGCCGACCGGCAACCCCTGGGACCTGTCCCGCATCCCCGGCGGCTCCGGCGGCGGTTCGTCCGCGGCCCTCGCCTCCTACCAGGCACCCCTCGCGATCGGCACGGACACCGGCGGCTCCATCCGCCAGCCCGCCGCCGTCACCGGCACGGTCGGCGTGAAGCCGACGTACGGCGGGGTGTCGCGGTACGGCATGGTGGCGTTCTCGTCCTCCCTCGACCAGGGCGGGCCCTGCGCCCGTACGGTCCTGGACGCGGCCCTGCTGCACGAGGTCATCGCCGGACACGACCCGATGGACTCGACCTCCGTCGACGAGCCGGTCCCGGCCGTCGTCGAGGCCGCCCGCAACGGCAGCGTCGACGGGATGCGCGTCGGCGTCGTCAAGCAGTTCCGCGGCGAGGGCTACCAGGCCGGTGTCGTGCAGCGCTTCGACGAGTCGGTCGAGCTCCTGAAGGAGCTGGGCGCCGAGATCGTCGAACTGGACTGCCCGTCCTTCGACCTGGCCCTGTCGGCGTACTACCTGATCGCGCCGTCCGAGTGTTCGAGCAACCTCGCCCGCTTCGACGGTCTGCGCTACGGCCTGCGCATCGGCGACGACGGCACGCACTCCGCCGAGGAGGTCACCGCCCTCACCCGCGAGGCGGGCTTCGGCGACGAGGTCAAGCGCCGCATCATGCTCGGCACGTACGCGCTCAGCTCCGGCTACTACGACGCGTACTACGGCAGCGCCCAGAAGGTCCGTACGCTCATCACGCGGGACTTCGAGAAGGCGTTCGAGCAGGTCGACGTGATCGTCTCGCCGACGACGCCGACCACCGCTTTCCCGATCGGCGAGCGCGCCGACGACCCGATGGCGATGTACCTCGCGGACCTGTGCACCATCCCGACCAACCTCGCGGGCAACGCCGCGATGTCGCTGCCCTGCGGCCTCGCACCCGAGGACAATCTGCCCGTCGGCCTCCAGATCATCGCGCCGGCCCTCAAGGACGACCGCCTGTACAAGGTGGGAGCCGCCGTCGAGGCCGCGTTCGTGGAACGCTGGGGCCACCCGTTGATCGAGGAGGCTCCGTCGCTGTGACCGCCATGGCCAAGAAGGCAAAGAACTTCAAGAAGTCGAAGACCGGGCTGTACGTGTCGCTCGGCAGTACCGCGTTCGGCGCGATCAGCGTCGCCAAGCAGATCAAGCTGGCCCGCAGCGACGGGGACACGCTGAGGCTGATCGACGCGACCGTGTCCGCCGCCGCCATCGTCACCGGCCTCGCCATCCTCTACCGGGAGCTCAAGCGCCTGGGCGACGACGACGTCCTGCTGGGCTGAGAGGGAAAGTTTCACCGTGACTGCCACGACTGACCTGGTGTCGTACGAGGACGCGCTGGCGTCGTACGACCCCGTCATGGGCCTCGAAGTCCATGTCGAACTCGGCACCAAGACCAAGATGTTCTGCGGCTGCTCCACCGAGCTGGGCGCCGAGCCCAACTCGCAGGCCTGCCCGACCTGTCTGGGCATGCCCGGCGCGCTGCCGGTCGTCAACGCGATCGGCGTCGAGTCCGCGATCAAGATCGGCCTCGCGCTGCACTGCGAGATCGCCGAGTGGTGCCGCTTCGCCCGGAAGAACTACTTCTATCCGGACATGCCGAAGAACTTCCAGACCTCCCAGTACGACGAGCCGATCGCCTTCAACGGCTACCTCGACGTCCAGCTGGACGACGGCGAGATCTTCCGCGTGGAGATCGAGCGCGCCCACATGGAGGAGGACACCGGCAAGTCGCTGCACGTCGGTGGCGCGACGGGCCGTATCCACGGCGCCTCGCACTCGCTGCTCGACTACAACCGCGCCGGCATCCCGCTCATCGAGATCGTCACCAAGCCGATCGAGGGCGCGGGCGAGCGTGCTCCCGAGGTCGCCAAGGCGTACGTCGCCGAGCTGCGCGAGCTGATCAAGGCGCTCGGCGTCTCGGAAGCGCGCATGGAACAGGGCCAGATGCGGTGCGACGTGAACCTGTCGCTGCGCCCGCACGGCCGGGAGAAGTTCGGCACGCGCAGCGAGACGAAGAACGTCAACTCGCTGCGGTCCGTGGAGCGTGCGGCCCGTTTCGAGATCCAGCGGCACGCCGCCGTGCTCAACGACGGCGGCACGATCATCCAGGAGACCCGCCACTTCCACGAGGACACGGGGTCGACGACCTCGGGGCGTGTGAAGGAGGAGGCCGAGGACTACCGGTACTTCCCGGAGCCCGACCTCGTGCCGGTCGCGCCGTCCCGCGAGTGGGTCGAGGAGCTGCGCGCGGGGCTGCCCGAGCAGCCGCTGGCCCGTCGCAACCGGCTGCGAGAGGAGTGGGGCGTCAACGCCCACGACATGCAGTCGATGCTCAACGCCGGAGCCATCGACCTCATCGTCGCCACGATCGCGGCGGGCGCCGACGCGGCCTCCGCGCGCAAGTGGTGGATGGGCGAGCTGGCGCGTGCGGCCAACGAGTCCGGGGTGGCCCTGGACTCTCTGGCCATCACGCCCGAGCAGGTCGCCCGGGTGGCCGCGCTGGTCGCCGAGGGGTCCCTCAACGACAAGCTGGCCCGGCAGGTCATCGACGGGGTCGTCAAGGGTGAGGGCACTCCGGACGAGGTCGTCGAGAAGCGCGGTCTGAAGGTCGTCTCGGACGAGGGTGCGCTGACCGCCGCCGTCGACGAGGCCATCGCCGGGAACCCCGGGGTCGCGGACAAGATCCGTGGGGGCAAGGTGGCTGCGGTCGGCGCGCTGGTGGGTGCCGTCATGAAGGCCACGCGTGGGCAGGCTGACGCCGCTCGGGTCAAGGAACTGATCCTTGAGAAGCTGGGTGTCGAGGGCTAGCCCTCGGGCTGTTCTGAGCGGAAGGGCGTTGCACCTGGGGGTGCGGCGCCCTTCGGCGTTCCGCCGTCCGGGGCCCCTCGGTGCGTTGACGGGTGCGGGCGCGTCGCGGCTGGTCGCGCAGTTCCCCGCGCCCCTTGGGGGCTGCGCCCCCGAAAACGACAGGATTGCGCCGTTCCCCGCGCCCCTAAAAGCGAAAGGCAGAAGACTGCGCAGTTCCCCGCGCCCCTTGGGGGCTGCGCCCCCGAAAACGACAGGATTGCGCCGTTCCCCGCGCCCCTGGAAGTGCGGTCCTCAGCGTGCCCCGTATGGCGCGTGGGTGCGGCCCGCTCGTAGTGTGCGGCCCCACCAGGTCAGTTCGTCCAGCATTGCCTTGGCAGCGGCCTCGGGGATTTCCGGGTGGTGCAGGGAGCCGTCCTCGGTGAAGTTCTCCCAGGCCCGGTGGAAGCTCACCGTGTCGCGGACCGTCACGGCGTGCAGTTCGGCGAAGACCAGGCGCAGTTGTTCGACCGCGCGCAGGCCGCCGCCTATGCCGCCGTAGGACACGAAACCGATCGGCTTGGCCTGCCACTGGGTGTAGTGGAGATCGATCGCGTTCTTCAGGGGCGCCGGGAAGCTGTGGTTGTACTCGGGCGTGACCACGACGAAGGCGTCGGCCGCGGCGAGCCGTTCCGCGAACTCGGCCGCCCCCGGGTGCGGTGCGGTGGACGCGACGTCGGGCAGCGGGTGGTCCGCCAGGTCGACCGGGTCCAGTGCGAGATCGTCCCGCTGGGCGGCGAACCGCAGGAACCAGTCGGCGGCGACGGGACCGAAGCGGCCCTCGCGGGTCGAGCCCGTCAGGACGACCAGGCGGAGAGGGGCGCTGGAAAAGGGGGCGTCGGGTGCGTTCGTCATGGAGGGAAAGTACAACGGTCATGGCAATAGGTGCAACGAGCGTTGTAATTTGTGGGGAGGGCGGTCCGGATAGCGTGGCGGGCGACAGGAAAGGGGGCGGGCGCGTGAGGCAAGGGCTCGCGGAGAAGCGGCAGGCGATCGTGCGGGGAGCCCGCAGCGTCTTCGGGCGGGACGGCTACACCCGTGCCGGCATCGACTCGATCGCCAAGGAGGCCGGGGTCTCGTCACGCACGATCTACAACCACTTCCCCCAGGGCAAGGCCCAGCTCTTCCGCGTGGTCGTCGTGGAGGGGGCGGAGGAGGTCGTGCAGGCGCATGTCGACGCAATCGACCGGCGGTTGTACAAGGTCACGGACCTGGAGGCCGACCTCGTCGACTTCGCGCACGCCTGGCAGGCGCCGATGCGCCGCTACCGCGACCACTTCGCCGTCGTACGGCAGCTGAGGGCCGAGGTCGGCCATATCCCGCAGGAGTTCCTGGACGCGTGGCGGGCCGCGGGGCCGGACCGCGCGCTCAGGGAGGTGGCCGTCCGGTTTCGGGAACTGAGTGAGGAGGGGCTGCTCGACACTCCGGATCCGGAGCGTGCCGCGAGCCACTTCATGCTGCTCACCGGCGCCGAGATCAGCGACCGTACGTATCAGGGGGCCGTGCCCCTCGCGGCCGGGGAGCGGGACGCGCTGATCGTGTCCGGGGTGCGGGCGTTTCTGCGGGGCTACGAGAAGCGCTGAGGGACGACAGAGTTCAGCGGATTGTCGTGTGAACTGGCTCGCACTCATGTGAGTAAGGCCATGAATGGGGCCAACGATCACTTTGGGCTGGAAGAGTGACAACGCATCGGTCATGCGTTCTTTGCGGGCAGTTCCCGATAAAGATCCACAAATCCCCCAGGGAGCTCGTCCGTGGCAGTCCTCGCACGTTGGTGTGTGCAACACCGTCTCGTCGTCCTACTGCTCTGGCTCATGACCCTCGGCACAACCGCCACCGCCGCACTCGTCGCCGGATCCGCGTACTCGAACGACTACCAGGTGCCGGGCACCGAGTCGGGCCGGGCCGCCGCACTGCTCCAGGACAGCTTTCCCGGTCTCGGCGGCGACGGCGACACCGTCGTCTGGCACTCCACCCCGGGTACGGTCCGCGCCGCCGACGTCGAACAGACCATGACCCGCACCCTCGACCGCATCGCCGGCCTGCCGGGGGTGGCCGCAGTGGTCAGCCCCTACGGCGGTCCCGGTGGCGAGGGTTCCGGTTCCGGGCGGATCAGCGGCGACGGGCGTACCGCCTACGCCACCGTGACCTTCGACGAGCCGGCCGAGAACATCGACCGGGCCGAGGCCTCCGCCGTCGTCGCCGCGGCGAAGAGCGCCGAGACCGACGGGCTGCGGGTCGAGCTGGGCGGCCAGGCCGTCGCCCTCACCGAGTCCTCCGGCGGACACCTCGCCGAGATCGTCGGCGTGGCCGTCGCCGCGGTGGTCCTCTTCCTCGCCTTCGGCTCCCTCGCCGCCTCGGCCCTGCCCATCGCGACGGCGCTGGTGAGCGTCGGCACCGCGTACGCGGGAATCGTGCTGCTGGGCCATCTGATGACCGTCGCCGACTTCGCGCCCATGCTCGGCCTGCTGATCGGGCTGGGCGTCGGTATCGACTACGCGCTGTTCATCGTCACCAGGCACCGCCGCGGTCTCAAACGCGGTCTCCCGGTCGAGGAGGCCGCCCGCGACGCCGTGGCCACCACCGGGCGCGCGGTCGTCTTCGCGGGCGCCACCGTCTGCGTCGCCCTGCTGGGCATGCTCATCCTGCGGCTCGGCTTCCTGAACGGTGTCGCGATCGCCGCCGCACTCACCGTGGTCCTCACGGTCGCGGCCTCCGTGACGCTGCTGCCCGCGCTGCTCTCCCTCATCGGCATGCGCGCGCTGAGCCGCCGCGAGCGCCGCCGACTGGCCGAGCACGGGCCCGAACCGGAGGTGCCCACCGGGCTCGCGGCCCGCTGGTCCGCGTTCGTCGAACGGCGTCCCAAGCTCCTGGGCGGCGTGGCCCTCGCCGTCATGGCGCTGCTCGCGGTGCCGATGTTCTCGCTGCACCTGGGCACCTCCGACCAGGGCAACAACCCGGGCACGGCCACCACACGACAGGCGTACGACCTGATCTCGGAGGGCTTCGGGCCCGGTATGAACGGGCCGCTGACCCTCGTCACGCCCGTCACCGGCGCCCAGGACCGGCTCGCCCTCGACAACCTCGACACCACGCTCCGGGAGACGGAGGGTGTGAGGGACGTGACCCCGGTGACGTACGACGGCGACGGGGACACCGCCTACCTCGTCGTCGTACCGGAGTCCTCACCGCAGTCCCGGCAGACCAGCGAGCTCGTCGACCGGCTGCGTACCGACGTGCTGCCGCGGGCCGGGACCGGCACCACCCTCGACCTCAAGGTCGGCGGCATCACCGCCGGATACGACGACTTCGCGGACGTCATCGTCGGCAAACTGCCCCTCTTCGTGGGCGTGGTGATCGGCCTGGGCTGTCTCCTGCTGCTGCTGGCCTTCCGGTCCGTCGGCATCCCGCTGAAGGCCGCCGCGATGAACGTCGCCGCCGTCGCCGCCTCCTTCGGGGTCGTCGTCGCGATCTTCCAGTGGGGCTGGGGCAGTGAACTGCTCGGCCTCGGCCGGGCCGGCCCGATCGAACCCTTCCTGCCCGTGATCATGGTCTCCGTGCTCTTCGGGCTCTCCATGGACTACCAGGTCTTCCTGGTCGGCCGGATGTACGAGGAGTGGCTGGAGACGGGCGACAACCGCCGGGCCGTCCGGGTGGGCCTCGCGGAGACGAGCCGGGTGATCAACTCCGCCGCCGTGATCATGATCTCGGTCTTCCTGGCCTTCGTGCTCAGCGGCGACCGCGTGATCGCGATGTTCGGTATCGGGCTGGCCGCGGCCGTCGCCCTCGACGCGTTCGTGCTGCGTACGCTGCTGGTGCCCGCCCTCATGCACCTGCTGGGCGGCGCCAACTGGTGGCTGCCCGGCTGGCTCGACCGGCGCCTGCCGCGGCTCAGTATCGAGCCGCCGGAAATCCGTACCGCCGGTCCGGGCCCCCGTGCGACGATCCCCGGGGCGCGCGGCGACGCGCCCGTGGATGCGGCGGAAGCGGCGGGTGCGGTGGACGCGCCGGCGGACGTACCCGTGGCGGTACTCGTGAAGGAGCAGCAGCAGGATGTACGCGATATCCCTGGGTGACGACGGCAGCGAACTGCGGCCTCTGGAGCCGTGGCACGCGGAGGAGTTCCTGGCCCATCTCGACCGCGGACGCGAGTTCGTCCAGCGGTACATCTCCTTCGGGTCGCGCGTCACGGACGCCGGCTCCGCGCGCGAGCTGCTCCAGTCGTTCGCCGACAAGAAGGCCGCCGACACGGGCAGCCTGCACGGGGTGTGGCTGGACGGGCAGCTCGTCGGCGGTGTGCTCTTCCGGGTCTTCGACGCCGAGCACGGGGTCTGCGAGGTCGGCTGCTGGCTGGAGCCCGCGGCCTCGGGCCGCGGTCTGATCACGCGCGCGATCCGCGTCCTCATCGACTGGGCGGTCGACGTCCGCGGCATCCACCGCGTGGAGTGGCAGGCGGCCACGGCCAACGAGCCCAGCCTGAACGTGGCGCGGCGGCTCGGCATGAGCCGCGAGGGCGTCCTGCGGGAGAACTGGCCGCACCGGGGCGTACGGCAGGACACGGAGGTGTGGTCGGTCCTCGCGCCGGAGTGGCGGGCGGCCCGCGCGGCCGCCGCCGGACAAGGCGATCTGCCGACCCCGGCGTGAGGATCCCGGGATCTTAAAGAAATTCTCAGACAGCGTCCGTACGGTGCGGAGCATGGGAACCAAGACAGAGAACGAGGCCGGGATCGAGACCGGCACCGAGGCACAGCGCGACGACGAGGCCGTGAAGCTCGGCAAGAGTGACGAGAAGGGCACCGGCGCCGCCGTCGGAGAGGTCGGAGAGGTCGAGGAGGTCAAGGCCGCCGAGACCGCCGAGACCGCCGACGGCCGGACCGGCTCCGGGAGCCTGGACGAGGACGACCTCGCCGGTGAGGGCGACGGCGAGCCGGCGCAGGACGAGCAGGTCGTGGCCGGTTCCGGTGTGGGCACGGGCGCCGCCGCGGTCGTCTCCGCCGGACTGGGCATCGTCTCCCTGACCGGCAGCTGGGTCGGCACCGTCGCACAGGCGCGCGACTCGCTGTACGGCCAGCTGGAGACCGCGCAGGGCTCGCCCGTCGCCACCCAGATCAAGCAGGTGTACGCCGACTCCTGGAACGCCAACGCCCTGGTCGCCGGCTTCTTCGCACTGGCCGCGCTGATCGTCGGCGTCGTGGTGCTGGTCAGGCCCGCGTTCGGCAACCCGGACCGCATCCCCGCCCAGTCCCCGTGGGTCAAGTCCGTCGCCTGGGCGGGTGTCTCGCTCGGCGTCATCGGCCTGCTGCTGGCCGCGCTCAAGTACTCCGACGTCCTCCTCGGCATGCCGACGACCACCGGCTGACCGACCGCACGTACGGGCACAACCCACGTACGCGCACAACCACGTACGCGCGCAACCGCACGTCCTGAGGGGCCTTAGTCCCGCCGTGAGCCACTCACGGC
>NZ_JBHWZP010000098.1:0-29126 GCF_042728395.1 Streptomyces sp. NPDC060205 | reverse complement strand
GGGGCACAGCGCCCCGGCACCGCACTTTTGGCTATCCCGCGATCCGCTCGCGCGGCACCCGTACGTACTTGA
The DNA here is from genome assembly GCF_042728395.1 of Streptomyces sp. NPDC060205. NCBI lineage: Bacteria > Bacillati > Actinomycetota > Actinomycetes > Kitasatosporales > Streptomycetaceae > Streptomyces > Streptomyces sp. NPDC060205. The sequence continues at coordinate 29,054 of NZ_JBHWZP010000098.1, read as the reverse complement.
TGGCGTCCCTGCCGTAGGTGTACGTGATGTGCGCCTCGCCGCCGGGCCCCGGCACCAGTGCCGGGTAGGAGAACTCCACCCGGACGATGGACTCGGGCGCCTCGGTCTCCAGATCCAGCACACGGCTCCAGGTCAGCCCGCGATCGGTCGAGCGCATCAAGGACAGCGGCAGCCGCGGCGTGCCCCACACGGCGTGGCGCCTCAGCGGCTCTATCTCGCCCTCGGCCGTGACCTTCCCTTCGGTCTCCGGCACGACACGGTCCCCCTCGGCCGAACCCGGCGGTGCGGCCACCGGGTTGAGCACCATCAGCAGCTCGTCGTCCTCCGCGCCCACCCGGGCGACCTGGAGCGAGGAGTTGTTGTTGGGCACGTCGAGCGCGACCGGGGCGCTCCACGTCTCGCCGCCGTCCGTCGATTCCGAGCGGTGGACCGCGTCGGCCCACCGGCTGCGGAAGAACGCGGCCAGCGTGCCGTCCTTCAGCGGCACGATGCACATGTGCACCACACCCGTGCTCTCGGGGACCTCCACCTGACGCCAGGTCCGTCCCGCGTCCTCGGTGACGGCCACGGCGCTGGTGTCCCAGTCGCCGTCCCACTGACGGCCCGGCAGTGAGTGGCAGTGGAAGACCGGCAGCAGCCAGCGCTCCTCGGTCAGCTGCACCAGCCCGTGGCGGATGAAGATCCCGGGGGTGTCGAAGAGCGGGCGCGGCGCGGACCAGGTCGCGCCGAGGTCGTCCGAGCGCTGCACCTTCACCACGGCGGTGTCCTGCGCGCCGCGCACCTGCGCGGTGTACGCCAGCCAGAGCGTGCCGTCCGGCAGACAGGCCAGTACCGGGTTCTGCTCGGAGTGCTTTTCGTCGCACGAGACGCGCACGGCCGGCAGCCAGCGGTCCGCACCGGGCGGCAGCCGGGAGAAGTAGATGTACACGTCCGGCCGGCCCTCCTCGCTGCCCGCGAACCAGGTGCAGCCGAGCGAGCCGTCGGGCAGCAGTTGCACGAACGAGGCGTGGTTGGCCGGGTGCGGCGTGGGCAGCAGCGCCTCGGCGAGGGAGGTGTCACCCGGCCGGGGGTGCACCCTGCCCTCGGTTGCGTCCAGGTCCGTCGTCGACGTGTCCACGGTAGCTCCTTCGTTCGCTCATCTCGCGCCATTCTTGCGTTTTCTGCGCATGAACTTAGTCTGGTTCGCGCAAAGTGGCTAGAGTCGGCCTCATGACGAACACTGCGAACACCTCTGAGACGACGCAGGACACCTCGGGCAGGCGACGTACGCTCCGGTCCCGTGAACGGCGGGAGGAGATCCTCAGCCTCGCGACGGAGGCCGGGCTCGCCGGCGTCGACGAGCTCGCCGCGCGGTTCGGGGTCACCGCCTCCACCATCCGCCGCGATCTGACGCAGCTCAGCACGAGTGGCCGCCTCGCACGCACCTACGGCGGCGCGATCGCCGTATCGCGCGGGACCGAGACCTCCCTGGACCAGCGGGACAACGAGGCGTACGAGGCCAAGCGCGCCATAGCCCGATGGGCGGCGGCCCAGGTCGGCGCCGGGCAGTCGCTGCTGCTCGACGCCGGCACGACCGTGGCCCTCGTCGCCCGGATGCTGCCCGGTGGCGCGTCGCTGAGCGTCACCACCACGAGTCTGCCGGTCCTCGGCCACGTACAGTCCCGCGAGGACATCACCACGCTGTGCCTGGGCGGCAGACTGCGCTCGCTCAGCAACGCGTTCGTCGGGCCGCTGGCCGAGGCCGCCCTGGAGCGGCTGAGCTTCGACGTCGCCTTCCTGGGCGCGGACGGGGTCACCAGCGACGGAGCGCTGTGCGAGGCCGAGCTGGAGCAGACCCGCCTGAAGGAGCTGATGGCCCGCCGCTCTGACACGGTCTACGTGCTGGCGCACGCCGCGAAGCTGGGCCACCGGCCCTTCCGGTCCTGGGCGCGCCTGGAGTCCGACTGGACCCTGGTCACGGACGACGGCGCCCCGGAGCACCTCGTCGACGAGTTCCGCCGGGCCGGACGCGACGTGGTCGTGGTCCCCACGACACCCGACGGCAACGCACGCAACGCGCAGAACGAGCCGATCGAGCGACCCTGATACCCACCAAACGCGCGGACTGCGCAGATTTACCTCAGAAATCTGCGCACAACGCTAGACAAGGCCCCGGGAGCGCGGAGTAGCGTACGCGCATCCGCTGATCGGGGCCTTCCCCGGCGGAGATACATACGCCGAGGGAGTGTTCAATGCGGAACAAGCCGACGCGGCGCGCGGTCATCGCTGCGGCGATCGCCGTCTGGGCCACGGGGTGCGCCGGAGGATCAGCCCTCCGGACCCCCGACAAGCGCACGGTGCGCGCGACCTTCTCCTACCGTCTGCCCGAGAAGCAGGCCGGCTGGCTGAGCGACCTGAGATGGCTCCCGCTGCTGGAGCGGCAGACCGGTGTCGGCGTCGAGCTGGTCTCCGGCGGACCGAGCGGCTCCTACAACCAGCGGCTCGATCTCGCCCTGGGCAACGGAGAACTGCAGGACGCCGTCATCGCCGACCTGGCGCAGGCCGACATCTACGGACCACAGGGCGCGTTCCTCGACCTCGCACCGCTGATCCGCAGGCACGCTCCACACATCCAGCGATACCTCGACGACCACCGCGAGCTGCGCAACCTGGTCACCGACAAGAAGGGGCGGATCTACGGCCTCCCTTCCGAGACCCCGCGCATATCGCGCGTGACGTTCGGCCGCGCCGACCACTTCGAGCAGGCCGGTCTCACCGAAGACCCACGTACCGTCGAGGAGTTCACCGACGCGCTGCGCGCCCTGCGCAAGACGCTCGGCCCCACCTCACGCAATTACTACCCCCTTTCCGGACGCGACTCCTTCCTGCGCTGGCCCCAGGTCTTCGGCGCCCAACTGGCCGTCACCAGCGGCACGGTCCGCGGCATCAACACCCCGGAGATCGGCGACCTGACTTCCGCCGGCTTCGAGGAGATGATCCGCTGGTACCGCACGCTGTACACGGAGAAGCTCATCGACCCGGAGTTCGTCAGCGGCGCGGCCAGCGAGGACAGCTGGCAGCAGAAGATGCTCGGCGGCCAGGCCTCGGTCGCCGAGGACTTCTTCACCCGGCCGAGCTGGTTCCTCAGCAACGGCGGCCCGGACAACGACCCGAAGTTCGCGATGAAGGTCCTGCCCCCCTTCCTCGACCGTGACGGCGAAGTGGCGAAGGTGCCGGCCGAACCGCGGTGGGACGTCACCGAGGTGCTGGCGATCAACGCCTCCTCCAAGCGGTCCCTGGAGGTGCTGGCCTTCCTCGACCACCTGTACTCCAGGACCGGGCAGACCACCATGCACTACGGCAAGAAGGGTGCCTCGTACGAGGTCGTCGGCGGACAGCCTCGCTACACGGTCACCTTCGAGGCCGAGAACAAGCGGCCCGAGGGCACTCCTGCGTGGAACTTCCTCCAGGACCGCATGACCTTCCCCGCCCCCGTCGACGACCAGGCGTACTACCGGTGGATGGACAAGTTCACGCGCTCGTTCGCCGAGAAGTACTTCGCCACGTCCCTGACAGAGACGCCCATCATCAAGTACGACGCCGGCCAACTGCGCGAGCGGACCAACCTGCTCGCTTCCTTCCAGCCGTGGGCGCTGTCCGAACTGGTGAGGTTCGTGACCGGCAAACGCGCCCTGAAGGAGTGGGACGCCTTCGTCGGCGAGGCCAGGGACAAGCGCGGCTACGACCGCCTCCAGGAGATCGAGCAGGCGGCCTGGGACGCCATGCACAACTGAGCCGACACGCACTCGGCGACTTCACCACAACGGCTAGAGCAGGCAAGGAACCACGATGGCGACGACGCATCCCCCGCGCTTGGCACCGCAGCGCCCCGAACCCGCAGCCGCCCACAGCAGGTCGGCGCGCGGGCGGCTGGGACGGGCAGTACGGCGCGACAAACTGCTTTACCTCATGCTGGTGCCCGGCCTCGTCCATCTCCTGCTGTTCAAGATCGCCCCCATCGGCGCCCTGGTCATCGCCTTTCAGGACTACAGCCCGTTCCAGGGCCTGGACAGCCCCTGGGTCGGGTTCGACCAGTTCGCCCGGTTCTTCGAAGACCCCAATGCCTGGCGGCTGGTGCGGAACACCCTGATCCTCGCCTTCGGCACCCTGCTTTTCAGCTTCCCGGTGCCCATCGTCTTCGCGCTCTTCCTCAACGAGGTACGCACCCGGTCGCTGCGCAAGGCGGTCCAGACGGTCAGCTTCGTGCCGTACTTCATCTCCTCCGCCGTCCTGGTCAGCATTCTCTACACCCTGCTCTCGCCGCAGGGCGGGCTGGTCAACGACATGATCGAAGCCGTCGGCGGCAAGCCGGTCTCCTTCTTCACCGAGCCGGACTGGTTCCGCCCGATCTACATCGGGATGAACATCTGGCAGACCCTCGGCTACGGCACGATCATCTACATCGCCGCGATGGCCTCGATCGACCCGGCTCTGTACGAGTCCGCCGAGATCGACGGCGCGAACCGCTGGAAGAAGATGTGGCACGTCACCCTGCCGTCCATCCGGCCGATGATGGTCGTGATGCTCATCCTGGCCATCGGTCAGATCCTCGCGGTCGACCTGGACAAGATCCTGCTGATGTACAACCCCAGCGTCTACGACACCGCCGACGTCATCCAGACCTACGTCTTCCGCCAGGCCTTCGCCTCCGAAGGCTTCCCCGACTACAGCTACGGCGCCGCCGTCGGGCTGATCCAGGGCCTGGTCGCCCTCGTGATGATCCTCACGGCCAACCGGGCCGCGAAGAAGTTCAACGACGCCGGAGCGTTCTGATGAGCACCACCACACCACCCGCCACCCGCACCCGAGGCCGCCGGCCGAGCGTGTTCGCCGTCGTCAACAGCACGGTGCTGGTGCTGATCGCACTGCTGTGCATCTACCCCTTCCTCTACATCCTGGCGGTCTCCCTCTCGGACGGCCGGGCGGTGGCCTCCGGCTCGGTGCACATCCTGCCCGAGGGCTTCAACATCGAGACGTACACCTACATCCTCACCACGCCTCGCCTCGGCATCCTGCGTGCCCTGCTCAATTCCGTCCTCTACACCGTCGTCGGCACCCTGTTCTCCGTCGCCATCACCTACCTGACCGCCTACCCGCTGTCCAAGACGCGACTGGCCGGCGCCAAAGTGATCATGCTCGGTTTCATCGCCACCTGGGTCTTCGACGCCGGCATCATCCCGTCCTACATCGTCAACTCCCGGCTCGGGTTCGTGGACAACTGGCTGGTCATGGTGATCCCCTGGGGGTTCAACACCTTCCTGCTCATCATCACCATCGCCTTCCTGCGCACCATCCCGAACGAGCTGGAGGAGGCCGCGCACCTGGACGGCGCCAACGACTTCCAGGTCATGCGCCGCATCTACTTCCCGCTCTCCCGCCCGGTGGTGGCCACCATCGCGGTCTTCTACGCCGTGCAGATCTGGAATCAGTTCCTCGTACCGCTGATCTACTTCCAGGACGACAAGCTCGCCCCCATCCAGCTGGTGCTCTACAAGCTGCTGCTCTCGGGCGACAAACAAGCCACGACGTTCGAGCAGATCAACGTCGGCGGCCACGTGATCATCCCGCAGTCCATCCAGGCCGCCACCATGATCTTCGCCATCGTGCCCATCCTGTGCTTCTACCCCTACGCCCAGCGGTACTTCAGCAAGGGCCTGCTCGTCGGCTCCGTCAAGGGATAGGTGCCGCCGTGAAGCCGAACTCCTTCCTCCACACCGCGTGCGGCTGGGTGGCCCGCCTGGCCTGGCTCAACGTGCTCTGGCTCGCGGCCACCCTGTGCGGCGCGGTCGTGGCGGGGTTCTTCCCCGCCACCGCCGCGGTGTTCGCGGTGCTGCGCCGCTGGATGACCGACCCCGACAGCCGCGAGAAGTCCACCGCGGCTTCCTTCTGGCGACTGGCCCGCCCCGAGATGCTCCGGGCCAACGCCGTCGGATACGGCGCCACGGCCGTCGTGGCTCTGCTGACCCTCGACCTGTGGCTGACCCGCACCCATGGCGGCCCGCTCGCCGGCGTGCTGTTCGCCGCCTCGGTCGCGGCCACCGCCCTGGTCGCCGCCACGCTGGTCCAGCTGCCCTTCGTGTACGTGCACCTGGAGGCGCCCGTGCTCACCCTGGTGCGCACAGCCTGGTGGTACGCCCTGTCCCGCCCCGCCGACACCCTGGCCGTTCTTGCCGCGTGGGTGGCCGCCTCGTACGCCATGGGGCGCTACCCGGGGCTCACCGTCTTCTTCGGCATGACCGCGGTAGCCGCCCTGACGGTCCGTCTGGGACTGCGCGGCTTCGCCGTGGTCCAGGCGGGGGCGTCGGGCCGGGCGGACGGGGGATCGTCATCGAGATCGGCGCCCGGCTCGTCACCGGTCGGATCCGGCTCCTGAACAAAGTGCCCGCGGCCGCGGTGGGGGAGTCGCCCACGAGGTGTACGCCCCGTCGCTGCTATTTGAGCTCATCCGCTGTGTAATAGCCGTCGTCGACGAGTGCCTTCACATAATTCGACTTGTCCACGTCGACGGGGGGCAGCAGGTAGGCGGGTACTACCTTCACCAGATTGTTGTAACTCTTGGTGTCATTTATTTCGGGCTTTTTGTTGTGGAGTTTCGCGTCAACCATGTTGGCGGTCACTTTGGCGAGTTTCCGGAGGTCTTTGTAGACGGTCTCCGTCTGCTGCCCCGCAATGATCGACTTCACCGAGGCGAGTTCGGCGTCCTGGCCCGTGATGACCGGCCAGGGTTTCGTTTTCGAGCCGTAGGCGTCCGACTTGAGTGCCGAGATGATGCCGATGGAGATGCCGTCGTAGGGCGAGAGTACCGCGTCGACCCTGCCGTTCTTGTAGGACGAGGTGAGAATGTCCTCCATGCGCTTCTGCGCGGTGGCACCGTCCCATCGGAGAGTGGTGATCTGGTTGAGCTCGGTCTGTCCCGACTTGACGACAAGCTGTTTCTTGTCGATGTAGGGCTGCAGAACCTTCATCGCGCCGTTGAAGAAATATCGCGTGTTGTTGTCGTCGTTCGAACCCGCGAACAGCTCGATGTTGAACTTCTTCTCGGGTGCGTCTGCCAGTCCGAGCTTCTTGGCGATGTACCCGCCTTGCAGTTCGCCCACCCTCTCGTTGTCGAAGGAGGCGTAGTAGTCCACGTTCTTGGTGCCCAGGATGAGTCTGTCGTAGGCGATGACCGAGATGTCGGCATCGGCGGCCTGCTGGGTCACGTTGTTCAGTGATTTGTTGTCTATTGCTGCGATGACCAGCGCCTTGACGCCCTGCGTGATCAAGTTCTCGATCTGGGAAACCTGCTGATCGGGGTCGTCCTCACCGAAGACCAGCTTTACCTTGTACCCCTTCGCCTCCAGTTCCTTCTTGAGGTTCGCGCCGTCGGCTATCCACCGCTCGGAGGACTTCGTCGGCATCGCGACGCCTATGGTGGCTCCCTCGGCGTTGTCCTCGTCGTCTTTGTCGTCGCTCTGTCCGCAGGCCGACAGAGCTAAAGCGAGAACCGCTACCGAGGTGACTGCCCTGAAATTCTTCATGCCGAGAGAACTCCTAGCATCGCTGTGGCCCGTCGGAGCCTGTGTTCGATATATCGAAAGCTGTTCGAGAGTTGACGCGGACCCTATGAGCACCTTTAAAGGGTGTCAAGCGAACGCGCGACAACGGTTTTGCGCACCAACACCGGCGCTGCTCGTGAACTACGCAGGGCGAGATCTTCTACGTCCTGGCACCGTGACCCGCAGAGGCCGCAGAGCGAGGAACGGTGATCGGCCCCAGGCTGGTGCTGCGGGCCGCTCGCCGTCGTTCAAGCCTGCGGATGGCGCAGCGGTACGACTCCCACGCTGCGCCCGTCGCGGTCCAGGAGCCGTCCCATGTGCTTGACCGTGCGCAGGATCACCGAGCGGTCGGCGACCGTCAGGTGGGGGAGCGCGCGTGAGAGGTGAGCCTCGAAGGCGTGCACGTCGTGCAGGGCACGCAGCCATACGTCGACGACCAGGTTGTGGGGCCCCGCCATGATCGAGCAGGAACGGACCTCGGGGACGCGGGAGAGCTTGTGGCTGGTCTCCTCCAGGTACTGGCCGGGTACGGAGGCGAAGTACACGACGGACAGCGGCCAGCCGGACAGCGGCCGTGCCAGGTCGCAGCGGAACAGCAGACGTGCGGAGACCAGCGACCGCATGTGACGGCGGACCGTGGTGAGCGGTGTGCCGGTGGCGCTCGACAGATCGCGCAGTGACATCCGCCCGTTCACGCTGAGGAGTTCGAGGAGTTGGGCATCGAGGGCGTCCCAGTGCGGCGGTGCGGCCTGTGACTCGGCGGTTCGCCGGGTTGCCCGGTAGGTCTCCGTCAGCTGGGCGGTCTGCGCCGCGTCGAGGCTGCGCAGCCGCCACCGGCTGCCCTCGGTCGGCAGTCCCGTCGAGACGTGGGTGCGGGTCGCGCGCACGCCGTCGGTGCGGCGCGGCAGCGACGAGGAGAGAGCGGACAGTTCGTCGAGGCTCCGGGTCTGGACGGAGGCCACCACGTCACGGCCCCCGGCGGTCAGTTTGACGTTCGGGAGAGCCGGGTGCCGGGCCAGTGCCTGGGCCACCTCCTCGGCGGCACCGGGTTCGGTGTCGAGTTCGATCACACCCGTCACCACGAGACGCGCGTCGTTGAGGTGCGGATAGGCGGTGACCCAGGCCAGCCCGGCCTCCTCCAGACGGCGCCACCGCCGCGCCGCCGTCACGGGATCGACGCCGAGCACCTTGCCGACCAGGGTCCAGGGCGCTCGCGGCTGGATCTGCAGAGCCTGGACGACACCCCGGTCCAGCTCGTCCAGTTCGTACGCGGCGCCGGCAGCCGGGTGCGTCCCGGCGGCGGAGCTTTCCTGCGCCGTCATGGGTGGCACTTCTCTGCGCGATCCCGGGGATCGCGCCACAGAACCTGCGCTGTCCCACCGATGTGACTCCAGCATCCGATACTCCCCTCCAGCTATTGGGACACCGCCGAACGCGCAGGAGCGAGCACACGTCATGACACACCCCATCACGTCGCAGGCAGCCCGGGTCCCGTTGCGGATCCACCACACCCGGCTCATCGACGGAACCGGCGCGTCCCCCGTGGAGGACGCCGTCGTCACCGTTGACGCCGAGGGGATCATCACCTACGCGGGACCGGCCGCGACAGCCCCCGAGTCCACAGGGCGGAACGAAACCGGCGCCGCCCGCACCCTCGACGCCGGTGGACGCACCCTTCTGCCCGGCTTCTTCGACTGCCACGTCCACATGTCCTACGCCCATGGTGCCCATCCCGGACGCCGCGCCGAACTCGACCCGGTCCTGGTCACCCTGGACACCGCCACCCGGCTGCGGCACACCCTCGACGCGGGCGTCACCACGGCCCGCGACCTGGCGGGCCTGTCGTCCGGTTACCGTACGGCCGTCGAGTCCGGCCGGATCATCGGGCCCAGGCTGCAGACCGCTGTCCGCGTCATCAGCCACACCGGCGGCCACGGCGACGTACGCCTGCCGGACGGCACCGACCTGAGCGACGGCATGGCGGAACTCGCCGACACCACCGACGAGGCCAGGCTGGCCGTGCGCCGCGTGATCCGCGAGGGCGCCGATCTGGTCAAGGTCTGCGCCACCGGAGGCATGGGCAGCCCGTACGACGACCCGGACGACGAGGGCCTGCTGGAGGAGGAGATCCGCGCCGTCGTCGACGAGGCACGCCGGCACGGCGGACGGCCGGTCGCCGCGCACGCCCAGGGCAACGCGGGCATCCTCAACGCGATCCTCGGTGGCGTCACCAGCATCGAGCACGGCTACGGCCTGGACGACCGGACCATCGACCTGGCAGGCGAACGCGGCATCTTCGTCGTACCGACGCTGTCCACCGTGTACGCGGGCATCAACAAGGACACGATGCCCGACTACCACTACCAGAAGAAGACCCGCTGGTCCGGACTGACCAAGGAGAACATCGCGCGGGCCATCGAGCGCGGCTCGCGGATCGCGCTCGGCACGGACGCCGCGGTCGGCCCGCACGGCGTGAACCTCATGGAGCTGTCCTACCTGGTCGACCTCGGCATGGACCCGATGGCCGCGATCGTCGCCGGCACGCGGACGTCGGCCGAACTCCTGGGCGTGGCGGACCGGCTGGGCACGGTGACCGAGGGGCGCGTCGCCGACCTCGTGCTGTGCGACGGCGATCCGCTGGCCGACATCGGCGTGCTCGGTGACCCGGGCAACGTCGTCTGCGTCGTGCAGGACGGCGTCGTCCGCAAGGACCTCCTGGGGCTCGTCGGCGGCGCGTCCTGTGGGGAAGGGCAGCGGCCATGACGTCCCCGGTGAAGGAACAACCCGCCGCAGGGCAGGGGGCGGGCGGAGCGGAGAAGCCGCGCGGCGTCGACCGGGTGCTGGCCTGGATCGAGCGGGCCGGCAACGCCCTGCCCCACCCCGTCGTCCTGTTCGCAGCGCTGTTCGTGGTCGTCGCCGCGCTCTCCACCGCCCTCGCGCTCGCCGACGTGTCCGTCACCGTGCCGGGCACGGACGACCGCCGGCACGTGACCGGCCTGCTCACCGGCGAGGGAGTGCGCTGGCTGGTGGAGAACCTCGTCACGAACTTCGCGGCGTTCCCGCCGATCGCCGCCGTCCTGCTCATGATCATGGCGGTGGGGGTCGCGGAGAAGGCCGGTCTGCTGGAGACCGCGATGAAGGCGACGTTGGCCCGCGCGCCGCGTGCCTTCCTGCCGTACCTGGTGGCGCTGGTCGCCTGCCAGGCGCACATGATGAGCGACGTGGCGGCCATCGTGCTGCCCCCGCTGGCCGCCCTCGTCTTCAAGAGCGCCGGCCGGCATCCGGCAGCGGGCCTGATCGGCGGCTTCGCCTGCGTCACCGCCGGTTACGCGGCAGGGTTCACGATCGGCTCGCTCGACGCCCTCTACACGGGCATCACCCAGAAGGCCGTCGACGTCCTGCCCGCCTCGCACCACGTCGAGGTCAACATCCTCGCGAACTACTTCTTCACCGCCACCAGCAGCCTCGTCCTCGGCCTGCTCGGCGGCTTCCTGATCAGCCGCGTACTCGAACCGCGCCTGCCCGCCTACGAGTCCGGCGACGAGGGGCCGGCGGACGACGAGATCCGGCTGACCCCGGCCCAGCGGCGCGGACTGCTGCTCAGCGTCCTGACCGTCGTCGCGTACGCGGCCCTGGTGCTGTCCCTGTGGCTGCCCGCCGGCGCGCCGCTGCGCGGCGAGGGCGGGGCACTGGTGCCCTCCCCGCTGCTGTCCGGCATCGTCCCGGTCCTCTTCGGCGCGTTCCTGCTCACGGGAATGGTCTACGGGTTCACGGTGAAGACACTGAGCGGCTCGGAGGGCGTCGTCACCGCGATGACCGACTCGGTGAAGAACATGGCGGGGTACGTCGTCATGATGTTCGTCGCCGCACAGGTGATCGCCGTGTTCAACTGGTCGAACCTGGGTGTGCTGCTCGCCGTGAAGGCCGCGGCGCTCCTGGAGTCCATCGGGCTCACCGGCTTCGGCGCCCTGGTCGCTTTCGTCCTCCTGGTCTCGTGCCTCAACCTGGTCGTCATCTCCGGCTCGGCGCTGTGGTCCCTCATCGGACCGGTGTTCGTCCCGGCGTTCATGCTCCTCGGCATGAACCCGGCACTCAGCCAGGCGGCGTTCCGCATCGGGGACTCGGCGACCGCGGTCATCACCCCGATGAACCCGTACGTGTTCCTGCTCCTGGCGCTGCTCCAGCGCTACGAACCCGAGGCACGTCTGGGCACGCTCATCTCCCGCCTCGCGATCTTCGTGGTGCCGTTCCTGGGGGTGTGGCTCGCCCTCCTCGCGGTGTTCTACGGCTTCGGCCTGCCGCTGGGACCGGGAGCGGGCATCGGCCTCGAATGACCTGCCGCCGCACCGGTCGCGGCGCTGTGCCAGACCGGGCCGATCCCCTGCGGGATCGTCCGCGGAACTCCGCCGGCACCTGCCTCCGCTGCTGCCACCTGCCCGTCGGACGGCATCCGGGTCATCCGGTCCGGGACCGCCGCGTGCGGTACGTACTCCTGCCCGCGGCGGACGGCCTTGTCCCCGCCTTCGGCGCTGGGTTTCGCGAAGCGCCGCCCTCGGGCGGTGGCCAGCGGTGCGCTGCCTGCAGGGAGTGCCGGCGGGCCAGGACGACCGCCACACGCTGCTGAAGGCGCTGGTCAAACTGCCGACACGGCAGCGGGAAGCAGTGGTCCTGCGCTACTGGGAGGGCCTCACCGAGATGCTGACGGCCGAGGCGATGGGCTGTTCGGTCGGCACGGTGAAGAGCGCGGAGGCCCGGGCCACCCTGGCGGGGATGGCCAGGTTCGGCGAGCACCCCGAGGACGTCTCCAAGCCCTCCGAACTGGTGGGCAAGGCCGCGCACTTCGTGCACCGGGTCACTGGTGCAGGGGCGAGGACCACGCAGATCGCGGACATGGTGCTGCCTGAGGACGACGTCCTGTCCGGCGGCGCGTACGGGACCGTCTCGCTCCCGCTGTTCCCCGGTAGCGCCGCGGCTACCGGGACGGACGCCGCCGTTGCGGTCATCCACAGCCTCAAGGACTCGCCCTACGACTGGTTCGTCCGCCTGGCACCGAAGTCCACCGAGTTCGAGGGGATGAAGGTGACGAAGTAGCCGCGGCAACCAGCTCCAGCAGGTCCTCTGAAGCGCTGGGCCGGCGAGGAGTGCCGGGGGCCGGGGTCACCATGCGAGAGGGACGACTTCCGCTATGGCCGGCACCTTTGGCGGGTGTTTTGTCCCGCCGCGCCGTGATCCACGAGCGGGTCGAGACCCTGTCGAACTTCCGCCCGCTGAGCGGTCCGACCCTCATCTGCAACCCGCATCTCGCACGCGTCGCGGCCCTGGGTATCGTCCTTGAGGAGACCTCCTGGACGCACTGCGCGAAGCGGGCCGTGGACAACGCGCTAAGTGTCGCCGACGCGCTGCTGGACGAGGGAATCCCGCTCCGCGGGACGGCTGCGAGGAAATTCACCGAACTGACGTACTGTCACCAGATCCTCATAGACGTTCCTCTGGACGAAGCCCGCAGACTCCGTGACCATTTCGGACGTCACTGCATCGATATGGACTGTTTTCTTCGCCTCGGGGTCTCCGAGATCACGCGCCTGGGATTCACCGTCGAGGAACGCGCGGAGCTCGGCCGGCACATCGCCGCACTCATCAAGAACGAAAACGACGTTGCCTCCGAGGTCGACCGCCGCATAGGGGAATTGGTCGAGTCCCGCCGGGGCGTCGTCCTCTGACATGCCTCGTCCCCGCGCGGTGAGGGGCCGCGCGGGGACGTGCTCTGCCGCGGCTCGGGGTCATGCGGTTGCCGTTGATCCGGGAGCGGCTTCGACAGGACAGCCCAGCTTGCCGTAGGTCAGGCCGCGCTCCGTTCGTGTGGGCGTCCGTGCCTGCCGCCTCCGCATTCTTGAGCGTGCGATCCAGATACGTTACGGTGGGGTCATGGCAAGGACCCGGGAGTTCGACACCGAGGCGGCGGTGAGCCGCGCCATGGAACTGTTCTGGACGCGTGGCTACGAGGCGACTTCGGTACGTGACCTGACCCAGGAGTTGGGGATAGGCCAGGGGTCCCTGTATGCGGCGTTCGGTGACAAGGAGGGCCTGTACCGGGCCGCACTGGAGCACTACCGCACCACTCTCGCGGCGGCTGCTCTGCGCAGCCTGGAGGAGGGGGCGGACGCCCGCTCCGCCATCCGCACGATGCTGGTCGAGCGGGTCCGCATCGCCGTGCAGGGCGACGGCCGGGGCTGCCTGGCAGTCAATGCCGCCTGCGAGCGGCTGCCGAAGGACGCGACCACCCGGCGTACCGTGCGGGACATGCAGGATGCCAGTCGGGACGCGCTCGCGGAGGTGTTGCGGGTCGCAGGGGAGCGGGGCGAGATCGCGACGCGGCACGACCCGCACACGCTGGCCGCGTTCCTTGTTACTTTCCTCAACGGGCTTTTGGTCTCTTCGAAGATCACGCCGGACGCACACGCCCTCGAACCCCTCGTGGAGGTCGCCCTGGCGGCCCTCGGCTGACTTTTTCGTGCCCGCAAACTGTATCGAGCGATCCAGAAAAGAGATCCGTGCCCGCTCAGGCATCGGATCCGGCGACATCCACCCGCACTTCTTCGACGACCGAGGAGTAACCATGCCTCCCACGCCCGCCTCAACCGCGCTCGCGCTCGGTGCCGGCCGCTGGAACACCTTCCCCGCGACAGGCACCACCCTGACCGCCCGCGATTTCTTCACCGCCACCGAGCCGCTACTGCAGGGCATCATCGATGACAACGCCCTCACCAGCGCCGACGGCGAGGTGCTGGAGGAGCAGATTCGGGCGACACTCGCGCTGGGCACCCGGGAGACTTCCCTGCCGCTGACCGTCAGCCCGGACAGCGCCCTGGCGACGCGCGAACTGGGCGCACAGGCCGAGACCATCGGCCGGGAGCTCGCCTCCTGGGCCACCTCGACCCTGGAGAGGCTACTCACCGACCGGATACCGCTGCCCGCGGGGCCGCTGGTCGTCCGCAGCCACTGCTACGGCCATCTGCTCACCCCTGCCGCGGCCGATCTGCTCCTCGGCCGGCGCGGCGGACCCGTCACCATGCAGCTCTACAACGAGTGGGTCCACCAGATCGTCCTGTTGCGCGACGCCCTGCTGCCCTTCACCAACTGGCAGGACGTCCCGCTCCTGATCACCCCGACCGGACTGCGGCACACCGAACCCGCCCGCGACGCGTTCCTCACCGAACTCCTGGTCCGCCAGATCCGGCACACCAGCATCGTGGGCTTCGCCCGCCATGTCGTCACCGGCGCCCTTGGCCCGGAGGGCTACGGTTTCGAGTCGGGCGGCGCCGCTGTCCTGCCCGCCGTCCTCGGCCGACCGCCCCTGACCGCGCCCCGGCACCTGCTGTCCTGGCGCGCCGACGCGGCCGCCGAAGACACCGTCACGTATGTCGCCGAGGTGCAGGACTACTACGCCGCCCCTCGCACCCTCGTCGAGGACCTGCCACCCGCAAGCGCCGTACCAGGGCCGCTCTCCGCCCGTACCGTCATCGGGCCGGTCGCCGAAGGGACCCGCACCGCCTGTGTCGAGGTCACCCACGACGGCATCACCGTCCAGGTCGACCTCGGCCAGGCCCTGCGCGGCCACCGCTTCGCCCGTCGGCCGGACCCCGTCGCGGGCGACACACACTCCGAGGCCGCGCCCCGTACCGCAGATGTGTGGTCCGCGCTCCGCGCACCGGGACTGGTGTGGACTCAAGCAGGCGACGTCACTCTGGACGCCACCGGTCAGGACGACCTCGTCGTCCTGGCTCTGCTCGGCAGGCTCTACCCGGAGAACGTCACCCTGCGCCCCGCCGGACACTTCGCCGACAACTTCGCCGACCGTTCCGCAGGCCGGACGTCCCCGGACCGGACCGGGCCGAGCCGTCTGGTGACCCTCGTCGGCACTCCGCAAGGTCACTGACAGCCGCACCGCGAAGTACACCAAGAAGGCTGGAAAAGCATGATGTTCGACCATGAAGGAATGCCCGTCGTCACCGGTCGGGTCGCCGTCAACGGAACGAGTCTGCACTACCGCACCGCCGGGACCAGACCCGCGGTGGTGCTTCTGCACGGCGTGCCCAAGACCGGCTATCACTGGCGCCACCTCGTCCCGAAGCTGACGCCCCACCACACCGTCGTGGTGCCGGACCTCCGCGGTCTCGGTGACTCCGCCCGCCCCTCGGACGGCTACGACTGCGCGACGATGAGCGACGACATCGCCGAGTTGATGACCCACCTCGGACACGAGACGTACGCCGTGGCGGGCGAGGACTGGGGAGCGGTGATCGGCTACCAGCTCGCCGCACGCCGCCGCGACCACGTCACCGCGCTCGCGTTCGCCGAGGCACTTCTCCCCGGATTCGGGTTCGAGGACCACACGGCCCTCACCCATGAGAACGTCTCCCGCGGCATGCACCTGTGGCATCTGGGCTTCTACTTCCATCCCGACGTCCCCGAGATGCTGATCTCCGGACACGAGCGTGAGCTGATCACCCACATGATCAAGTCCGAGCGCAGTATCCCGGACAGCGCCACCCCCGACGCGATCGACGAGTACGTGCGCTGCTACTCCATGCCCGGCGGCATACGAGCGATGCTCTCCATCTACCGGGCCATGCTCGTCGACGCCGAACAGAACCGGCAGGCCGCACAGAAGAAGCTGGACGTCCCGGTCCTGGCGCTCGGTGGATCCGCGTTCATCGGCGACCGCAACGAATCCCAGATGCGCCTCGTGGCCCACGACGTCACCGGACACGTCTTCGACGCCGGCCACGACCTGGCGGAGGAAGTGCCCGAGGAGATGGCTGACATCGTCCTGCCGTTCCTGGCTAGGCACCGGTGACCGCACCCGGCCGTCGAGGCCTGCGCCCTGAACTGGCCGCGCAGGGCGCGACTGGCCGTCGACAGGCGCGTACGCCCTTGACCGTTCGCCGTTCGCCGTTCGGTCAGGTCACACATTGCTGAAGCTGTCTTTCGAGGTTCCGTCAGCATGCGAGCGTTCGGTCACTCCGGACTCGGGATGCCATCGGGTCGGATGCTGGTCGCCGACGTGTGTGAGCCGGTAGCGGCCGGGGGAGATGCCGTGCTCGCGTTTGAAGGCGTGGGCGAAGGCGTACCGCGAGCTGTACCCGATGTCCTGCGCGACGGACTCAAGGGACGCGCCGCTTTCCTTGAGCAGGCGGGCGGCGACACTCAGCCGCCACCAGGTCAGATAGGTCAGCGGGGGCTCTCCCACCAGAGCGGTGAACCGGCGCGCGAAGGCCGCACGGGACAGGTTGGCCCGCTTGCCCAGTTCCTCGACGGTCCATGCACGGGCCGGGGACTCGTGCATGGCACTGAGAGCGGCGCCGACCGCCGGGTCGGCCAGGGCCGCGGACCAGCCGGGCGCACCGTGATCGGCCTCGTCCTGGAGCCAGGCCCGAAGTATGTAGACCAGCAGCAGGTCGAGCAGCGTGGACAGGGCGGCGCTGGAGCCCTGTCGTGGGTTCGCCAGTTCGTCGCCCAGGAGGGAGACGGCGGAGCGCAGCGCGGGGTGGCGTCCGATCTGCGAGCGCAGGTGGATGACGTCCGGCAGGGCGGACAGGAGGGGGTGGGACCGCGTCCGGTCGAGTCGGTAGGCCCCGCACAGCAAGGAGGTGAGGCCTTCGGAGTTCGTGTCGGTGCTGCCTTGCTCCCGCAGGACGTGCTGGGTGCCGTGCGGGGTGAGGATCACGTCGCCGATGTCCAGGGTGAGGGACCGGCCGTCGGGCATCAGCAGTTCGCACGATCCCTTCAAAACGATGTGGAACCCTGCTCCGGCGAAGGGTGCGAAGGGCGTATGCCATGTGCCGGCGCGGTCCTCCTGGTTGGCGAAGGGGCGGCCTGAACGCAGAGAGGCGATGACGTCACTGAGCACGTCCACATCCGTCGAGGTGCGCGGCTGAAGGGCGGCGGGTTCTGGGCAGGTGCTCATGGTCTCGTTCGCTGCGGGGGGGGGTGATGACAGAGCGGGCGTGGGCGATCGGGCGGACGCGCGGGGTTGGCCCTACGCCTCCGGCGCGGTCAGGGGCGCCCACTGTTTGATGGCGAAGTCCCTTCCTTCCCGTACGACTTCTGCGGCTCCGGCACCGCCCAGATGGGCCGGGATGATGAGGGCGTTGGTGTCCGCGGCTTCTTCCAGCATGCGCCGGCGAGTCCTGGCCGCCTGCGGCTGGTCCTCGCTCAGGCAGGTGTCGTGGTCGGGCGTGAGGAGCTGCAGCGGCGTGTGGACGAGGTCTCCGACGAAGAAGGCACGGTCCGTGCCGGAGTGCAGCTTGAGTACGGTGGAGCCTGGGGTGTGCCCGGGAGCCAGGTGCAGGGAGAGGCCGGCGTCGACGGAGTGCTCGGTGCCTTCCCACACCAGGGCCTGACCAGCCCGCTCAATGGGAAGCACGCTGTCGAAGAAGCCCGCCCTGCTGTCGGCGGGGTCGGCGAAGTCGGACGCGTGGGCGATGCCGTTGGCGGGGTTCCAGTAGTCGAAGTCCGCCTTGTGCATCAGGTAGCGGGCATGGGGGAAAGTCGGCACCCACTCCCCGTCCTGCAACCGGGTGTTCCACCCGACGTGGTCGGTGTGCAGGTGGGTGTTGACGACCGTGTCCACCTCGTCGGGCCGTACGCCGATCGCGGCGAGCCGGTGCAGGAAGTCGCCGTCGCGATCGGCCGACAGGCCGTGCACGCGAGGCTTGTCGTTGCCCAGTCCGGTGTCCACCAGGATCGTGCGACCCTGCCCCCGTATCACCCAGGTCTGCATGTGGGCCTGGTAGTCGCCGGTCGTGGCGTCCCAGAAATGCGGGTCCAGCCAGGCTCGGTGCTCGTGCCACGTCCGTGCGGGCAGGGAGGGGAAGAGCACTCCGGCCGGTGCGAAACCACCGTGCCACTCGGTGACGCGGGTGATCTCGAAGTTCCCCAGGGTGAAGGTCTGCATGATCCGACCGTAGGAGCGGTCCGTGGCACGCGCCATCATCATGCGTACCTGATGGATGCGGGAGCGTCTCGCTGAAGAGGTCATGGAGGACGGCCGTCCTTGATGTTCACCGTCGGGACACCGTGCTTCCCTCCGGGACAGGTCGCAGGACGAAGTCGTGGGTGAGGGTGCGGTACGGCTGGTCGAGGCCGCGGGTCCGGTGGTCTTCGTGACGGATCGTCTCCTTGACCGCCTGCGCGGGTACCGCGCCTTCGATGGTGCTCTCGACCAGCGGGTCACCGTCGAAGTAGATCTGGGTGGTCAAGGGCAGGCACGCGTCGGCTGAGACGATCGCGTGGATGTGCCGTGGGCGCCGGCCTTCGAGCCGCAGTGTCCGGGTCAGCGCGGCGAGCGGGCTGTCCGTGGCCAGTCCGAATGTTTCGGTACCGGGCATCACCGTTCGGAACTCGTACCGGCCGTCGGCGTCGGCGATGACCCTACCGCGGAGGTTGTTCGCGGGGACACCGGTGGAGTCGTTGGGGATGTCCAGCGGTGCGAAGTCGCTGCTGTCCATGCCCGAGTAGACGTCGTTCGCGTCGATCTGCCAGACCTCCACGGCCGCACCCGGCAAGGGGGCGCCCAGGGTGGTGCGCACCCTCCCGCCGACGATGAGAGGTTCCCCGGGCTCATCGGGCCGCATCGGCAGGACGGCCGGGGTGTGCAGGACGGGGGCGCCGGGCCGGTGGGCGGGGCCCTCCATCTCCCAGTGACTCGCGCCGTCCTTCTCCGCGTGTGCGTAGGCCGCACCAGCGGTCCCTTTGAGGACGGTCTTGTAGAACAACACACTCGCAGACGTCAATTCGCCCGCGTCCGCGACCTGTTGCAGCCAGTCGACGCCTGCGAGCAACTCGTCGAGCGTGACCTGGTGTTTCAGGATGACGTCGTCGACGGCACGGCGCAGATCTGCGAACACGACCCGCACTCGGGCCTCGGCTTCCCTCATGTGCGTCACTCCTCGGAATTTCCAGGCATCAGCGGGGTGGTGATGCCTGACCAATGGGCATCATCGATCTCAGGGGTGTCGGTGGTCCGTCGTACCTGTATGAGCGCGCCGGGACAGGAGAGTCCCGCTGCCCTGGGTTGAACACCACGAGTCGCCCTCATCGGCAGGGACCGGGCCGCGCCGCCCGTGGTGACACGGTTGGCTCAGCGCCGGATACCGGCGACGAGTCCCTCCCAGTTCCGGAAGGCGATGCGTTCGCGGGTGGCCTCGTCGATCGCGGCCAGCTCCAGGAAGCGCCGCGCGGAACCGGCGCGTTCCTGGTTGAACGGGTGGTCGGAGGCGTACATGATCCTCTCGGCGCCCACCGTCTCCAGACTCCACCGCAAGTAGGTGTGGCTGGAGATACCGCCCGGGGTGATGAAGATGTTCGAGCGGAAGTACTCCGCGATGGGGCGCCGGAGGGTCGTGAGGGGGTCCATGGCCGCGATGCGGTCGAGGTAGAACAACACGACCTCGCCCCAGTGCCCCAAGATCACCTGCAGCGCGGGGAACCGGTCGAAGACACCGGCGACGATCATCCGGAGCACGGTCAGTCCGGCGTCGTAGTGCCAGCCGAACGCCCCGGTCGCGAGCATGCTGTCCACCGGTTCGCCGAAACCACGGTAGTAGGCCGCGGTGACGGCCGGGAACGGGACGCTCGGATGCAGGTAGACCGGTGCGCGCAGGTCCTCCGCGGCCTCGTAGATGTCCCAGAAGTACGGGTCGTCCAGGGCACGGCCGCCGGAGTTCGCGTTCACCAGGGTCCCGTTGAAACCGAGTTCGGTGACGGCGCGCCGCAGTTCGTCGGCCGCGGCCGACGGCGTGGAGGTGGCGAGCGCCGCGAACCCCTGCAAACGCTGGGGGTAGCGGCGTACGGCGGCGGCGATCGCGTCGTTGGTGGACACCTGGAGGGCGACCGCTTCCGCCGCGTCGAGGTTCTGCAGACCCGGCGTCGTGAGGGACAGCACCGCCGTGTCGATCCCGGCGTCGTCCATCGCGGCGACGCGCGCGGACCCCGTGTCCAGCAGCGCCGGCGTGATGTCGCTGTCGAGGGCCCACTTCATCATCGGTTCGGCCAGGTGCGGATCGCGCCGGCGCCACGCGGCGATCACATCGGCGGTGATGAAGTGCTCTTCCAGTGCGTAGAGGTTCAGCGGCGCCGGGCCTCGGTGGACGTCACCGAGTTTCAGCTTGCTCATGGGGGAGCCTCCCGGATCCACCTTGACTTGAATGTTCAAGTCAGACCGTAACCCGCTTCACTTGAATCCTCAAGTGTGTGGAGAGGGGCCAGTAGACTGCGCTCATGTCTGTCTCAGGAGGGCCGAGCGGGTCCGGACCGCGCTGGCTGAGTGGTGAACAGCTCGCGGCGTGGCGGGGGTTGATGAAACTCCTCCACGCGCTGCCCGCCGCTCTGGAGTCGCAGCTCCAGCAGGATTCGAAGCTCAGCTTCATCGAGTACTACGTGCTGGCCCACCTCTCCGACCAGCCCGAGCGGCGTATGCGGATGAGCGAGCTGGCGGCCCTGGCCCATACGGAGCTGTCCCGGTTGTCCCACATGATCGGCCGCCTGGAGAAGCGCGACTTCGTCCGCCGTGAACCCGACCCGCGCAATGGGCGGTACACGCAAGCGATCTTGACCGAGACCGGTTACGCCTACCTGGCGGAAGCGGCTCCCGGACACGTCGACCGCGTGCTGAGTCTGTTCGTCGACGCCGTGACGCCGGAGGAACTGAGGACGCTGCATCAGATCACCCACAAGGTGCTCGCCCGAGTCGAGCGCCCGCAGAGCGAAACGGTGGACGACCGGAGCCCACGCGCACCATCGGGGCGGACGGTCGCGTGATCCGGACGCCTCCCACCGGGAGCCGCCGCGGGGCACGAGGCGGTGGGGCACAGCCTGGTGGGATACGGGTCGGATGAAGAGCTCTTGGTCAGCGGGCTTGAGTCGTTCCCGCGGGCGCGGGCGTGTGTGAACAGCAGGCTGTCAGCGCCCATATGGATCTCCAGGACTTGGAGCGGGGTCCTTCTGGGATCGCGGTCAGCTCTGTGTTGCGGTGATCCGGTCGTGCAGCCAGGATTCGATGCCGCTGAGCGCGGTCCCGGCCATGGCGGTGGCGTGGTTCGTGAAGCCGTGGGGTGCGTGGGGGTAGACGCGGAGTTCGACGTCGTTGCCGGCCGCTGACAACCGGCCTGCCAGCGCCAGGTTGTCCTCCAGCAATACGTCTGTGCTTCCGACGACCAGTAGCGTTGGGGGAAGGCCGCGTAGAACGCCGTAGAGGGGAGAGATGTCCGGAACCGTGCGGTCCTCCCTGTGGCCGACGTACGCCTGGATGAAGTACTCGTCCGAGATACGGCGACCGGCGGGGGTTCGTGCGCTCAGGTCGTAGGTGCCGAACTGGAGCGCGGCGCCGGTGAATCGGCTGACAGCATCTTTGTCTCGCAGCCGGAGCAGGGTCGCCAGGGCGAGTGTGGCTCCCGCGGAGCTCCCGCCGATCGCGAGTCGGGACGTTCCGAAGCGGGCGTCGGCTTCTGCGACGAGCCAGAGCGCCACTGCTTCGCAGTCGTCAGGTGCCGCGGGCCAGGGGTGCTCGGGGGCCAGCCGGTAGTCGACGCTGACAACGGCGAGTCCCAGGGCGTCCGCGAGTTCGCGGTTGCGTCGGTCTCCTCGCGCTGCGGAGTCCATGTAGAAGCCGCCGCCGTGTATGTCCAGGTATACGCCCCGAGGCGAACCGTCGACAGGAGTGAAGATCCTGACGGGGACGCGCGCTTGCGCGGTTTCGATCGTCTCTTCGATGGCAGGCGGGTCGGCGGCAGGAGGAGCATGCCTCTTCGTCCGGGCCTCCTTCAGCTCCTTGAGTGAGCTGGGGCCACGGCCTGCCACCCGCGACGCGTAGAAGTCACGAGCTTCATCGACCTGCTCCGCGGGCACGTCAGCCAACAGTGCGTCCAGCGCGAATCGCACGCGCCCTCCTCATCACGGGGGTCTCCAACGCCAAGCTATCGGGGAAGAGTGCGCACGTGCGCCGCCGGGGTGGCGTCGAGCTGTCGTCGCAGCGTGTTGATCCCGTCGCCGTGTTGTGCTGCCCGCCGGGACAGGCCGTGGCCTGGAATTCCGCCATGGCCTTGCGTTGCCTTCGGACAGGTCCTTCAAGCGATCAACGCAGGTCGAGTACAGCCTTTCCGACGAGGCCGTTCTCGACAGCCTCGTGTGCGAGCGCCACGTCGTCGAGGCTGAAGGAGTGCACCGGCAACGGCGTGAGAGCGTCCTCGTGCAGGGCGGCGGTGATCTCTGTGGCGGCGCGCACCAGCGCTTCGCGCGGTTCGGTGAGAAACAGTGCGAACCGCAGCACCAGGTTGGACCACATGAGCCGGAAGACCGGCAGGGTCGGGTCGTCGGGCGGCGCCGCGTAGGTCACGATGGTCGCGCCCGGGCCGGTGACGGCCAGGTCCAGTTCGAGGTTGTCGGCCAGCGACACCTCAATGACCCGGTCGACGGGCCCGGCTCCGTCGAGGATCTGCTGGGCGGCGTCGGGGTCGCGGTAGTTCACGACGAGGTCCGCGCCCGCGGCCCTGGCCAGCGCGGCTTTTTCCGGGCCGCTGACCGTGGTCGCGATTCGTGCGCCCGCGATCCTGCCGAGTTCGATCGCGTAGTGCCCGACGGCGCCCGCACCGGCTGCGACGAGTACGGTGCGGCCGTGGGGTGAGCCGTCGGCGTGCAGGCACCAGTGCGCGGTCATCGCCGGAATGCCGAGGCAGGCGCCGAGCTCGTCGGAGACCTTGTCCGGTAGTGCGACGGCCTGCTCGGACGGTACGACGGTCCATTCTGCCGCGGTTCCCCACGGATGGCCGGCGCCGGCCATCCAGATCCACACGCGTTCACCGATCCGGCTCGAATCGACGCCCGCGCCGACCGCGTCGATCGTGCCGGTGCCGTCCTGGTGCGGGATGCAGCCGGTGTGCTCGCCTACGCGCTGGAAGTCCTGGGCGGTGGAGTTGAGCCGTATGAACAGGTCGCCCGGGTTGATCGCCGAGAGAGCGACGCGGACGCGGACCTGGCCGGGGCGGGGCTCGGGGCGCTCGACGTCCAGTACCCGCAGCACGCTCCTGGCGGGACCGGGCGTGTCGTAGAAGGCGGCTCTCATTGGTTCATGTCTCCTCTTGAGTGTGGCGCGATCCACGGCACTGGCCGGGGGAACGCTCACGTCACCACGGTGGGGTCCTTCACCACGTCGATGTGGTTTGTCGGCGCACCGGCCGGGCCCGGGGCGCTCGCGGCGTGTCTGCGGCATGGACGCGGACGGATGCCGTTCATGGGCGCGGACGGATTCTGTCCGCGGGCTTTGCGGTCCGTGACTTCCGCTCTACAGGCCGGCGGCGACGCTTCGCAGGAGGGATTCCAGATCGCGCTCGCCCGCAGGGGTCTGCGCACCCTGCTCAAGGGCCCCTGTCATGAGTCGTGGAGGCAGAGTCCCGTTCACCAGCTCGGCCCATGAGTCGTTCTCCGCTCGCAGGCCCTCGGTCAGGTCCGCCGGAGGAACCAGTTGCTTGGCGGCGGCGATGAGCTCCGGGGAAAGTGAGGCGATCTTCTCCGCCACCCCGTCGACGAACGCGTCCAGCTCGGCCGCGGGCACCGCACGGTTGATCCAGCCGTAGGCGGCCGCGGTGTCCGCATCCACCAGGTCACCGGTGAGCAGGAGTTCCAGCGCACGGTTGCGCCCGACCCGCTCGCCCAGGTACTGCGTGCCTCCACCGCCCGGCACGATGCCCATCAGCACCTCGCTCTGCCCGATGCCCGCGCTCTCTCGCGCGGCGAACGTCATGTCGGCCGCCGTGACGAATTCGGCGCCGCCGGCGCGCGCCTTGCCCGCCAGTTTGACGATCGTCACCTGCGGCTGGTGGCGCAGCAGTTCGCCGACCCCCTGGAAGAGGTTGGCGTCCGGGTTACGGTCCGCGATCGCGTGCAGTTCGTTCATCTCGCCGAGAATGTGGATGTCGACGTGTGCGATGAAGAGCTCGGGGTTGGCGCTGGAGAACACGATGACACGCACCGAGCGATCGTCCCGCAGCGTCCCGAGGACGTCGTGCAGTTCCCGGATCAGGGTGCCGCTGAGCACGTTGACCGGGGGGTTGTCCAGGGTGATCCGTGCGACTCCGGCGTCGATCGCGACGTGGAGTGTCGTGTACTCGTGCAGGTTCATGAGTGTTCCAAGGTTTGCGGTGAGCCAGTAGGTTTGCGATGCATACCTACCCTGGGCTCTGCGCCGAGGACGGTCAATAACGCACTTTTCGACAACTAAGGATCATGATGGATACCAGCCCCGCCCCCCGGGCGCCCCGCGGCATGCCCCGTTTCAGCGCCGAGTGCCCGAGCCGGCCCATCCTCGATCAGATCGCCGACAAGTGGTCCATGATGGTCCTGGCGGTCCTGGAGCAACCGACGCGGTTCAATGAGATCAAGCGACAGTTGGAGGGCGTCACACAGCGGGTACTGACGCAGACACTGCGCAAACTCGAACGCAACGGCCTGATCCAGCGTCGGGTGCTCGCTACCTCCCCCCTCGGCGTGGAGTACTCCCTCACACCCCTCGGCGAGTCCTTCCGTGAACCCTTCACCCGTCTGTACGACTGGACGGTCGAGCACAGCGGCCAGGTCCTGACGGCGCAGCAGGAGTACGACGCGCGGTCATCGGGACAGTGAACAGGTGACCTGATGTTCACGTGCGGTTTGTTCCAGGCGGGGCCAGGGAGGCGTAGCCGGCGTCGACCAGGTGCTCGGCCGGCAGCAAGGAATGCATCCAGGGCGAGCAGTCCGGAGGCGCCGAAGGCCCACGCGGCCTCGACGTATTCCCGCTCCCGGACCGTGGTCACCGGAGCGCGTACGACGTGCGCCATCTGGGGGACGCGGCTTGATCGACACGATCACGTGTTGCAGCGTCCCCCTTGGCCGCCGTTATGGCCGGTCTCACACCCGCGGCGGGATGGCGGCAGGCGAGTTCAGAGCTGGGTTTCGCCACCGTCCACGGTCAGCTCGATGCCGGTGCTGTACGTGGCATCGAAGGCGAGGAACGCGGCCGCCTTGGCGAACTCCTCGACGGTGCCGTAGCGCTTCATGGGGTTGCTCGCTGTCCGCTCCGCCCTGAACTGGGCAACGGCCTCTTCGGACAAGTTCATCGTGTCCAGAATCCCCGAGTCGATGGGGCCCGGGCTGATCGCATTGACACGGATCCCCCGTGGAAGCAGCTCGCGGGAGAAGGTGCGGGCCATCGAGCGCAGCGCCGCCTTGCCGGCCGCGTAGACGCTGGTGTCCGCCATGCCCATGACGTTCGCGATCGAGGTGGTGAGGACGATGCCGGCGTTCGAGCTCAGCAGCGGGGCGAGCTTCTGCACCGTGAAGAAGGCGCCCTTGACGTTGATGGCGAACACCTCGTCGTACACGTCCTCGGTCGTCGACCCGAGAGGCGTGAGGGGTGAGACGCCGGCGTTGACGAACAAGGCATCGATCGAGCCGAGCTCGCTCTTCACCCGGCCGGCGAGCACATCCAGGTCGGACAGTGAGGCCACATCCGCCCGCACGGCCACGGCATTGTCGCCGAGCCGCTCACGTGCCGCGTCGAGCTTGGCCTGAGAACGGCCGGTGATCACCACGCGGGCTCCGCCGTGCACCAGCAGCTTCGCCAGCGCGAACCCCATGCCGCTGCTGCCACCCGTGATCACCACACTCTTGTCGTTGTACTCACCCATACCGGGGGTTGCTCCGTTCCATCATCAAAAGCATGCCGAGATATCCGGATGTCACCGCTCATGAAGCGAATGAACGAGGGGTTTCGATCTTCATGTCGCCTGCGGTGACCGCGCGGATGTGATCGCTGGCGAGCAGCGAGTGCGGATTGCCGAGGTCAATGGCGCTGACCTCGTCGAGACGGGTCACGTGGGAAGGAGTGAGCTCGACCTGCAGGGCGCCCAGGTTGTCCTCCAGCTGTGCGATGGTGCGGGCGCCGATGATGGGTGCCGTTACGCCCGGGGCGTTCAGCGCCCAGGCCAGTGCGACCTGGGCGGGTGTGCGGCCCAGCTCCGATGCCACTTCCTTCACCGCCTCGGCGATGGCGAGGTTGCGGTCGGTGACCCATCCCAGGGCGACGTTGAGGCTCTTGCGGTTGTTGGCGGTTTCGCCGACAACGGAGCCCGCCGGCGTCCGGTCCTCTCGGCTGTACTTGCCGGTGAGCACCCCGCCGCCCAACGGGGAGAAGGGGACCACGCCGAGTCCCATCTCGCGTGCCATCGGAACCAGGTCACGCTCCGCGGTGCGCTCGATCAGGCTGTACTCGGTCTCCAGCGCGACCAGCGGCGACCAGCCGCGCAGGTCGGCGATCGCCTGCATGCGCGACACCTGCCAGGCCGGGGCGCTGGAGATCGCCACGTACAGCACCTTGCCCTGCCTCACCAGGTCGTCCAGGCCCCGCAGGATTTCCTCCACCGGTGTCCTGAAGTCCCAGACGTTCACGTAGAGCAGATCGATGTAGTCGGTGTCCAGTTGCCGCAGACTGGCTTCCACCGACGCCAGCATGCTCTTGCGGTGGGTACCCCCGGCATTCGGGTCGCCGGGCCGGCGCAGCGTCGAGTACTTCGTCGCCAGCACCATCTTGTCGCGGTCGGTGCGGGCGAATTCGCCGAGCAGTCGCTCGGAACTGCCGTTGGTGTAGGTGCTGGCGGTGTCGAAGAAGTTGCCGCCGAGTTCGGTGTAGCGGTCGAAGAGCTTGCGCGCCTCGTCGCGCTCGGCGCCCCAGCCCCACTCCGTGCCGAAGGTCGCCGTGCCCAGCGCCAGCGGTGAGACCCGGAGTCCGGAACGGCCCAGCAGCCGATAAGTGTCCAGAGACAGTGCCATCGTGTTCTCCTGTGAGGTGTGCGGTTCATGGCGTTCGAGAGATGTGGATGGGTGGTCGGCTCGCCTGGGTCTCAGGCGCCGAGCCCGTAGCCGCCGGCCACGGTGATGTCCTGGCCGGTGATGTAGCCGGCGGCGTCCGAGGCGAGGAAGGCGACTGCTTCAGCGACCTCCTGGCTGGACCCGAAGCGCTCGAAGGGGATCTTCGAGCGCATGGCGGCCCGGCCGCTCTCGGGCACCCCCAGCTTGTTGAGCAGCGGGGTGTCGGTGGCCCCGGGGCTCACGGCGTTGACCCGAATTCTGCGCGGGGCCAGTTCGAGCGCCAGCGAGGGCAGCATGGCCAGCAGCGCGCCGCGTGTCGCCGCCCCCACCGTGGCGCCAGGGGTGCCGCGACGGGATCCGATGCCGACGGTCAGCACGATCGAGCCGCCGTCGCTCATGAGGGGAAGGGCCTTTTGGAGAGTGAAGTACTGGCCCTTGAAGTTGAGGTCGGCGTGCTCGTCGAATGATTCTTCCGTCACCTCGGCGACCGGTGCCGGACGGAAGATCCCGGCGTTGAGGAAGAGCAGGTCCAACGATCCGAACCGCGCCGAAACCGCTGACATCAGGGCATCGGTGTCGGCGAGCACGCGCCCGTCTGATCGGACGACGAGTACGTCGCCGGGGAGCTCGGACCGCGCCCGCGCGAGGGACTCGGGATTCTGTCCGGTGACCGCGACCCGGTAGCCGCGGGCGTGCAGCAGCTCGGCCGTCGCTCTGCCGATCCCGGTCGTCCCCCCAGTGATGAGAGCTGTAGGCATGGCAGACCTTTCGTCGCCTGAAGGATGGTGAGCCGTTGGTAATCGGGGAACTCCCCGTTTGTCACACCGTACACTGAACCGGGGACATCCCCGAATCGTTCCCGAGCCTCACCCGACACTCACGATCGCGAAGGTCATGACTCCTCCACGCAGCACCCTGCGCGCCGACGCGCGGCGCAACCGCGAGCAGCTGATCGCCACGGCTGCCGAAGCCTTCGCGTCCGGGCGCACGATCTCGCTGGACGCGATCGCCAAACGCGCGGGAGTGGGGAACGCCACCCTGTACCGGCACTTCCCCACCCGGGAGGATCTGGTCGAAGAGGTCTACCGGGACCAGATCCGGCCCCTGCGCGAAGACGCGCGCACCCTGCTGGCTGCCAAGCCGCCCGCACAGGCCCTCCACGCGTGGATGCTCCGATTCGCCGACTGGGCCGGTGAACGACGCGGCATCTGCGAGGCCCTGGTCGCCATGAGCGCTTCCGGCCGCTTCGGCACCGGACCGGTCTGCGACGAGGTCCAGCAGGTCCTGGCGATGGTGCTTGAGGCCGGGGCCGCAGCAGGAGAACTGCGCAGCGACATCGACCCGGTCGAGGTAGGCGGCATCCTCGCTGGTCTGCTCTCGGTGGCCGGCGCACCCGATCAGCGTCCTCAGCTGAACCGAATGCTGGACGTCGTCGTCGACGGACTCAGGCCCCGCTAGGGCCTGTCTGACAATTCCCGTCTGCCGCGCGACGCCATGCACGCCCTCTCGCCGCACCGGGCGCAGAGCCAAGTACGTCCAGTACGAGGCGGGGGACCCGGGCGGGCGGGGGCCCGGCCC
>NZ_JBHWZP010000097.1:0-29308 GCF_042728395.1 Streptomyces sp. NPDC060205 | reverse complement strand
GGTGATTGGATTTACTCCATGAGCTGGGGGTGGCCGCAGAGACCAGCGAGAAGCGACTGTTTACTAAAAACACAGGTCCGTGCGAAGCCGTAAGGCGATGTATACGGACTGACGCCTGCCCGGTGCTGGAACGTTAAGGGGACCGGTTAGTGCGCTTTCGGGCGTGCGAAGCTGAGAACTTAAGCGCCAGTAAACGGCGGTGGTAACTATAACCATCCTAAGGTAGCGAAATTCCTTGTCGGGTAAGTTCCGACCTGCACGAATGGCGTAACGACTTCTCGACTGTCTCAACCATAGGCCCGGTGAAATTGCACTACGAGTAAAGATGCTCGTTTCGCGCAGCAGGACGGAAAGACCCCGGGACCTTTACTATAGTTTGATATTGGTGTTCGGTTCGGCTTGTGTAGGATAGCTGGGAGACTGTGAAGCTTGAGCGCCAGCTCGGGTGGAGTCGTCGTTGAAATACCAGTCTGGTCGTGCTGGATGTCTAACCTGGGTCCGTGATCCGGATCAGGGACAGTGTCTGATGGGTAGTTTAACTGGGGCGGTTGCCTCCTAAAGAGTAACGGAGGCGCCCAAAGGTTCCCTCAGCCTGGTTGGCAATCAGGTGTTGAGTGTAAGTGCACAAGGGAGCTTGACTGTGAGACCGACGGGTCGAGCAGGGACGAAAGTCGGGACTAGTGATCCGGCGGTGGCTTGTGGAAGCGCCGTCGCTCAACGGATAAAAGGTACCCCGGGGATAACAGGCTGATCTTCCCCAAGAGTCCATATCGACGGGATGGTTTGGCACCTCGATGTCGGCTCGTCGCATCCTGGGGCTGGAGTCGGTCCCAAGGGTTGGGCTGTTCGCCCATTAAAGCGGTACGCGAGCTGGGTTTAGAACGTCGTGAGACAGTTCGGTCCCTATCCGCTGTGCGCGTAGGAGTCTTGAGAAGGGCTGTCCCTAGTACGAGAGGACCGGGACGGACGAACCTCTGGTGTGCCAGTTGTCCTGCCAAGGGCATGGCTGGTTGGCTACGTTCGGGAGGGATAACCGCTGAAAGCATCTAAGCGGGAAGCCTGCTTCGAGATGAGGACTCCCACCAACTTGATTGGTTAAGGCTCCCAGTAGACGACTGGGTTGATAGGCCGGATGTGGAAGCCCTGTAAGGGGTGGAGCTGACCGGTACTAATAGGCCGAGGGCTTGTCCTCAGTTGCTCGCGTCCACTGTGTTGGTTCTGAAACCACGAACAACCGTTGTAGCCATGGTCACGGCTCCGGTTTGTCAGTTTCATAGTGTTTCGGTGGTCATAGCGTGAGGGAAACGCCCGGTTACATTCCGAACCCGGAAGCTAAGCCTTACAGCGCCGATGGTACTGCAGGGGGGACCCTGTGGGAGAGTAGGACGCCGCCGAACAAATATTACGAGAA
The DNA here is from genome assembly GCF_042728395.1 of Streptomyces sp. NPDC060205. Lineage (NCBI taxonomy): Bacteria > Bacillati > Actinomycetota > Actinomycetes > Kitasatosporales > Streptomycetaceae > Streptomyces > Streptomyces sp. NPDC060205. The sequence continues at coordinate 27,897 of NZ_JBHWZP010000097.1, read as the reverse complement.
AGCCCCCGCACTTCGGTGCGGGGGCTTTTTTGCGTTTGTCGCCTGTCCTGCGTTTTCCCCTTTCCAGGAAAAGGTCCAGGAGAGGGGAGAACGCAGGTCAGAGACGACCGGCGGCTTTGAGGGCCAGGTATGCATCCGCCAAAGCCGGCGGGAGATTGTCCGGGGTCGCGTCGACGACAGTGACACCGTGCCGCGTCAGTTGCTCTGCTGTGCGATGGCGTTCCGCCTGGGCCTGCGCGGCTGCGGCGGCCTCGTACACGGCCTCTGTGTTTCCCCGTGCCTTTGCCATGTGCTCGATGTGCGGGTCCGATACCGAGGCGACCAGGATCGTGTGGCGCTGGGTCAGGCGGGAGAGTACGGGGAGCAGGCCCTCCTCGATGGGGGCCGCGTCCAAGGTCGTGAGGAGCACGATCAGTGAGCGGCGCGGGGCCGTGCGGAGCGCGGTGGACGTGAGGCCGCGGGCATCCGTCTCGACGAGTTCCGGTTCGAGGTGTGCCATGGCGTTGACCAGCGAAGGAAGGACGTCTCCCGCTGCACGGCCCTGAACCAGGGCGCGTACCCGGCGGTCGTAGGCGAGCAGGTCCACCCGGTCGCCGGCGCGGGACGCGAGAGCCGCCAGGAGGAGGGCCGCGTCCATGGAGGCGTCGAGCCGCGGGGCGTCTCCGACGCGGCCCGCGGCTGTGCGGCCCGTGTCGAGGATCAGAAGGATGTGCCTGTCGCGTTCGGGACGCCAGGTGCGTACGGCGACTCTCGACTGGCGGGCGGTGGCCCGCCAGTCGATCGAGCGCGTGTCGTCACCGGGGACGTAGTCGCGCAGGCTGTCGAACTCGGTTCCCTCACCGCGGGTCAGCACGCTGGTGCGGCCGTCGAGTTCGCGCAGGCGGGCGAGCTTCGAGGGGAGGTGCTTGCGGCTGGTGAACGGCGGCAGGACGCGTACCGTCCAGGGGATCTTGTGGTTGCCCTGGCGGGCGAAGAGGCCCAGAGGACCGTACGAGCGGATGGTGACGCGGTCGGCCCGGCGGTCGCCGCGGCGGGTCGGGCGCAGGCGTGTCGTGACGCGTCGGCGCTCACCCGGAGGGACCGTCAGGCGGTGGCGGGACGCCGCGACTTCCGTGCCCGGCTGCCAGCTGCTCGGGGGCCAGGCGTCACGGATACGGGCGCGCAGGGGACGGCCCGACGGGTTGGTGACCGTGAGGGTGACGTCGGCGGTTTCGCCGAGGCGTACGGAGGTGTCGCCGGAGCGGGTCAGGCCCAGGCGGCGTACCGGTGCCGCCAGGGCGAAGTCGCACGCGCAGGCGAGAGCCAGGGGCGCGTTGACGGCGAGGATGCCCGTCCAGCTGGGTTCCCAGATGCCCACCGGGAGGGTGCCGAGGGCCGCCAAGAGGGCGGTGCGGCCGGTGAGGGCCATCAGCGGGGGACGGGGACGTGGGAGAGGATCGCGTTGATGACCGAGTCGGCCGTCACACCCTCCATCTCGGCCTCCGGGCGGAGCTGGACGCGGTGGCGGAGGGTCGGCAGCGCGAGGGCCTTCACGTCGTCCGGGATGACGTAGTCGCGGCCCGTCAGCCAGGCCCAGGCGCGGGCCGTGGCCAGGAGCGCCGTGGCGCCACGGGGGGAGACGCCGAGGGTGAGGGACGGTGATTCGCGGGTGGCGCGGCAGATGTCCACTACGTAGGCGGTGATTTCGGGGGAGACCGTGGTCTTGGCGACGGCCGCGCGGGCCGCTTCGAGGTCGGCCGGGCCCGCCACGGGACGTATGCCGGCGGCGCGCAGATCACGGGGGTTGAAGCCCTCGGCGTGGCGGGTGAGGACGTTGATCTCGTCCTGGCGGGACGGGAGCGGGATCGTCAGCTTGAGGAGGAAACGGTCCAGCTGCGCTTCCGGGAGGGGGTACGTGCCCTCGTACTCGACCGGGTTCTGGGTCGCGGCGACCAGGAACGGCTCGGGGAGCGGGCGCGGGGTGCCATCGACCGTGACCTGGCGTTCCTCCATGGCCTCCAGGAGGGACGACTGGGTCTTCGGAGGGGTGCGGTTGATCTCATCCGCGAGGAGGAGATTGGTGAAGACCGGGCCGGGCTGGAAGGAGAACTCCGCGGTGCGGGCGTCGTAGACGAGGGAGCCCGTGATGTCGCTCGGCATCAGGTCCGGGGTGAACTGGACGCGCTTGGTGTCGAGTTCCAGCGCGGAGGCGAGAGCGCGGACGAGCAGGGTCTTGGCCACTCCGGGGACGCCCTCCAGAAGGACGTGTCCGCGGCACAGGAGAGCGACGACGAGGCCGGTCACTGCGGGGTCCTGGCCGACCACGGCTTTGGCGATCTCGGCGCGCAGGGTTTCCAGGGAAGCGCGGGCGGTGCTCGCGTCCCCGGTGTTCCCGGCGTTGTCAGTGGTCGGGGCCATCATGGACGGCGTACCTCTCTTTCGAGGGCGTCGAGTTGGTCGGCGAGTGCGATGAGGGCCGCGTCGTCGCGGGGCGGCGGTCCGAAGAGCAGGGAGTGCAGGGCCTGTCCTTCCTGGCGGAGCCTGGCGGACAGGGCGGGGAGCAGGGTTTCGGGCGCGTGCGCCTGAGCGGGGGACACGCCGACGAGGGGGGCGAGGCGGGTGCGGGTGGTGGAGCGCAGAGCTCCCGCGGCACGGTCGCGGGCGTTGGACTTGCGGTAGAGGCGGGCGCGGCCTTCGACGGTCTCGGAGGCGCGGATCGCGACGGGGAGCCGTTCGGGGACGAGCGGGCCGAGGCGGCGGGCGCGCCAGAGGGCGGCCAGCAGTGCGGCGATGAAGAGCTGCAGCGTGCCCCAGAGCCAGCCGGAGGGGACCAGGTCGAGGAAGCTGCGGTCGCCGGCGTCGGTGGCCGAGTCGTCGGAGAGCGAGGGGAGGTACCAGACCACGTGGGTGCGGGAACCGAGGAGTTGAAGGGCGAGGGAGGCGTTGCCCTCCTGGTCGAGGCGCTCGTTCTGCAGGATGTCGGGCGCGCCGAGGACGACGGTGTCGCCGTCTCCCTCCGAGGCGGGGAGGCGCAGCAGGGTGGGCAGGCCGTCGCTGGGGTAGCAGGTGTCGGCGCCGGGTGTGTCCGTCGCGTACCGGATGCCGCCCGTGTCGGCGGTGCCCGCTCGTCGGGCGGCGGGCAGGGCGCAGTGGGGGGAGAGCGTGGAGTCGTAGCTCGGGGTGGGGTCGGCGTCGACCCCGGGGGCGAGGGTGCCGACGGACGGGGTGCCGGCGGCGACGAGGACGGTGCGCCCGCCGGAGTTCCTGTACGCGGAGTGCAGGCGGTCCTGTTGGCGGTCGGTCAGCAGGTCGGGGCGGGCGACCAGGAGTGTCGTGTCGGGGCCGGTCGCGGTGCTCGCCTCAGCCAGGGTGGTGACCACGCGCGTGGACACGCCCCGGTCGGCGAGGAGTTCGGCGACGGCCCGGCTGCCCTTGGGGTCGGCGGAGCGCGGGTCGAGGCTGCCGTGCTGGGCGCCGGAGCGTACGACGGCGATGGCGACGGCGGCCACCAGGAGGATCACGAACGCGAGAACGACGCCGCGCGAGCGGGTCCACACCTGGCGGACGGTGGGCGAGGCCGAGGTGCTGGGCGGGGCGGCCGGAGTCGGGATTGCCGTGGGGGCCTCGGGTGTCATGTCGCGGCCCCCCGGCCCGCGCTGTTCGTGAGGACCGGTCGGGTGCGCTCCAGGTCCTGGTCGAGCTGTGCGAGGCGGTGGTACGTCTCCGTAGTGGCGGTCCGTCCGCCGTACGTGACGTCGTCGAAGTCCCGTGCCGCGGCCCGCAGCCGGTCCGTGTGGGCGGGCAGGGTGCGGCCCGCTTCGGCGGCGGCCTCGTCGGCGGTGCGTCCGGGGCGGGGGTCGAGCAGGGCGCGTTCCTCCAGGGAGCGGACGACGGCACGCATGCGTTCCTGGACGGCCTGGTTCCAGTGGCCCTGGGCCGCGTGCGCCTCGGCGGCGGCGCGGTGCTCGGCGGCGCTGCGGGGCCGGTCGTCGAAGAGGGGGGCGGTCGAGGTGGGGCCCCGGCGGGGAGAGCCGAGGCGCCACCAGAGGGCGCCGATGACGGCCATGACGGCGACGACGATGACCAGGAGGCCGAGTCCGCCCCCCGGGGTCGCCGAGGAGGCCGTGTCGAGCAGTTCGCCGACCCACTTCCAGAAGGCGTCCAGGGCACGGCGGAGGAGGCTGGGGTCGTTCTCGTGGTACATCCGCTTCGACAGTTCACGCCGGGCGGCCTCCCGCGCGGGATCGCGCGGGACGGTCACCGGTGGTTCGCCGTCGGCGCGTGGCAGCGCCCGTACCGCAGTGAGAACTCCCCCCGCCAGGCTCACTCCGTCAGCTCCCCGGGGTCGGGCCGGGGGCGCCGGAGCCGTGGTCCTGGATGCCGGCCGCGCGGGCCAGGTCGAGGTCGAGGGCCTCGCGGCGGATGCGCTGGTCGATGTAGAGGAGCACGGTGACCCCGGCGGTGATCGGGAAGGTCAGCATGGAGCCGATCACCGAGCCGATGCCGCTCACGATGAGGAACGTCCAGCCGAGGTCGCCGGTGCCGCTGTCGAGCATGCTGCCGATGCCGTCTCCGCTGAGCGCGGAGGCGAGGAAGGCGAACGGGATCACGATGATCGACGCGACGATGTTCGCGATGATCGTGGCGAGGAGCTGGATGCCGAAGACCCGCCACCAGGAGCCGCGGACCAGTTTCGCGGAACGGCTCAGCGACTTCCAGACGCTCTGCTTCTCCAGCATCAGGGCCGGCGAGGCCAGGGAGAAGCGGATCATCATCCAGAGCGCGACGACGGCCCCGGCCAGGCCCCCGAGGGCGCCGAGTGCGACGGCGCCGTCACCGCCGCCCGCGAGGCCGACGAGGACGCCGGGCAGGATGCCCACGGCGGCGATCGCGACGGCGATGAGCGGCAGCAGGAAGGTCAGGCCGAAGAGCTTGAGCAACTGGGGTCGGGCGTCGTGCCAGGCCTCGGCGGTGGTCACCGACTTGCCGAGGACGGCGCGGCTGGTCACGGTCGTGAGCAGGGCCGTCGCGACGATCGTGCCCAGCAGGGTGATCAGCAGGACGACACCGGAGTTCAGCAGGGTGTCGCCCATGGCGCGGGACAGTTCGCCCGCGGTGGCGCTCGGGTCGTTGAGGACGTCCGTGCTGGCGCTGTCGTCCAGGACGAGGCCCTGGAGCAGGATCACGAGGACCTGGGTGAAGACCGCGACGGTGAGCGAGATGCCGAGGACCGTGCGCCAGTGCGTGCGCATGGTGGAGACCGCGCCGTCGAGGATCTCGCCGACGCCGAGCGGGCGCAGCGGGATCACCCCGGGCTTGGCCGCGGGCGGGGGACCTCCCCAGCCGCCGCCCCATCCGGGGTAGCCGCCAGGTCCCGGTCCGTAACCGCCGCCGTAGCCGCCGGGGCCTCCGTACCCTCCGGGGCCGCCGTATCCGCCGGGGCCCGCGGGAGGTTGGCCGCCCCAGCCGGGGCCGGGCGGTGGTGGTGGCGGGGTCTGGGGCGGGGCGCCCTGCGGGCCGCCGCCGGGCGAGGGCCACTGGGCGGGCGGGGGCTGCTCCTTGGACCACTTCGGGCCCGGGCCGGAGGGGGCGGGGCCGGGCTGACCCGGTTCGCCCGCGGGTTCCGGGGACGCGGGACGGTCCGCGGGCCGGTCAGGGCCGGAAGGCGTCGGCTCCTGTCCGTTCTGCCCGTCGGAGGGGGCAGATCCGGGCGATGCCCAGCCCGGAGTGTCGTTCATCGTCGCTCCTTCACGGTGCCCGCCCGCGGTCGCGGCGGCAGGTTGGCTGCCATCGTGCCACGGTGCGGCCGGGAAGTGACCGGCCGCCGTATGGGCTGCACACCTTCAATTGTCTGCCCCGTACGGGGCAGACTGAGCAGATGGCTGATCAGTACGCGCAAATCCGCGAGGACAACCGGCCCATCGAGATACCTGCGATCCGGTGGGACGAGCCGCCGGAGGGACCCGTGCTGGTCCTCCTCGACCAGACGAGGCTGCCCGCCGAAGAGATCGAGCTGGTATGCACCGACGCGTCCGCGCTGGTGGAGGCGATCCGCTCGCTCGCCGTGCGCGGGGCACCCCTCCTCGGCATCGCGGGGGCGTACGGAGTCGCGCTCGCCGCGGCCCGGGGGTTCGACGTGGACGGGGCGGCGGCCTCGCTCGCGGGTGCGCGGCCCACCGCGGTGAACCTCTCCTACGGAGTGCGCCGGGCGCAGGAGGCTCACCTCGCGGTGCTGCGGGCCGGTGGCGGCCAGGAGCAGGCCGCCGCTGCCGCGCTGGCCGCCGCGCGGGCGTTGCACAAGGAAGACGCCGAGGCCAGCGGGCGTATGGCCGTGCACGGGCTGACGCTGCTGGACGAGCTGCTGCCCGGGGGCAGCCACCGGATTCTCACGCACTGCAACACCGGGGCGCTGGTCTCGGGCGGGGAGGGCACGGCGTTCGCCGTGGCGCTCGCGGCGCACCGGGTGGGGCGGCTGCGCAGACTTTGGGTGGACGAGACGCGTCCGCTGCTGCAGGGTGCCCGGCTGACCTCGTATGAGGCGGCGCGCGCCGGAATGGCGTACACCTTGCTCACGGACAACGCTGCCGGGTCATTGTTCTCGGCGGGAGAGGTGGATGCGGTGCTCATCGGAGCGGACCGGATCGCCGCCGACGGTTCGGTGGCGAACAAGGTGGGGAGCTATCCGCTCGCGGTGCTGGCCAGGTACCACCATGTGCCGTTCATCGTGGTGGCGCCGTTGACGACGGTGGACCCGGACACTCCGAACGGAGCATCGATCGAGGTCGAGCAGCGTGCCGGTCATGAAGTGACAGAGATCACAGCACCCCTGGTGCCCGTGGCGGGAGTCGAAGCGGGAGGCGGGATACCGGTGGCACCCCTGGGGACCCAGGCGTACAACCCGGCGTTCGACGTGACGCCGCCCGAGTTGGTGACGGCGATCGTCACCGAGGAGGGCGTCGTGTCGCCCGTGACGGCCGAGGCGCTCGCGGAGCTGTGTGACAGGTCACGCCAGGTAACGATTTAGTTAATGGGATGATGTCGTTTATGAAGGGACGAGTCCTTGTCGTCGATGACGACACCGCACTGGCCGAGATGCTCGGCATTGTGTTGCGTGGTGAAGGTTTTGAGCCGTCTTTCGTAGCCGACGGCGACAAGGCGCTGGCCGCTTTCCGTGAGAGCAAGCCCGACCTGGTGCTCCTGGACCTGATGCTTCCCGGCAGGGACGGCATCGAGGTGTGCCGCCTGATCAGGGCGGAGTCCGGGGTACCGATCGTGATGCTCACAGCGAAGAGCGACACCGTCGATGTCGTGGTCGGCCTGGAGTCGGGCGCGGATGACTACATCGTGAAGCCGTTCAAGCCAAAGGAGTTGGTGGCGCGGATCAGGGCCAGGCTGCGCAGGTCCGAGGAACCGGCGCCCGAACAGCTCGCGATCGGCGATCTGGTCATCGACGTGGCCGGTCACTCTGTGAAGCGGGACGGCGCCTCGATCGCGCTCACCCCGCTGGAGTTCGACCTGCTGGTGGCGCTGGCCCGCAAGCCGTGGCAGGTGTTCACGCGTGAGGTGCTCCTGGAGCAGGTGTGGGGCTACCGGCACGCGGCGGACACCCGTCTGGTGAACGTCCACGTGCAGCGACTGCGCTCCAAGGTCGAGAAGGACCCGGAGCGTCCGGAGATCGTGGTGACCGTCCGTGGTGTCGGTTACAAGGCCGGACCGAGCTGACGTGTCCCGGGACAGTGCCGCTTCGGCGCCCGGTGAGCCGGGGGTCCGCTCGGGGCGGCCTGTCGGCGGGAAGATGACGGGCTCCCGCTGGGGACGGTTCGTCGAGGGCGGGCTGCTCCAGGGCGGAGTCCAGGGCAGCCCGGTCCTTCGGCTGTTCATGCGCTGGGTGCGGCGTCCGCTGCTGCCGGTCATGCGGCTGTGGCGGCGCAACATCCAGCTCAAGGTCGTCGCCACGACCCTGCTGATGTCGCTCGGTGTTGTCCTGCTGCTGGGCTTCGTCGTGATCGGGCAGGTGCGCAACGGCCTGCTGGACGCCAAGGTGAAGGCCTCTCAGAGCCAGGCCACGGGCGGGTTCACCGTCGCCAAGCAGGAGGCCGACAGCGCGATGGGCGCGGGCGGGGACGACCGCGCCGGCCCGAACGACAACCCCGTCCAGAACGTCAGCGGATGGATGAGCTCCCTCGTCGAGTCGCTCTCCAGCGGCGGCCAGGGCGCGTTCAGCGTCGTCACGCTCAGCACCACCTCCGCGGACAGCAGCAGCCGGGGCCTCGGCCCGCGTGCGTCGGGCTACGTGGACTGGAGCCTCAGCGTGCCGCAGGACCTGCGCGAGCGGGTCGACGCCGGCACGGGCACGGCCCAGAGCTACACGCGCATCTCCTACACCAACGGCCAGGCCTCCCAGCCCGCGCTGATCATCGGAACGCAGGTCAACGACCCCAAGGGCGACCCGTACCAGCTGTACTACCTCTTCCCGCTCACGCAGGAGGAGAAGTCGCTCAGCCTGGTCAAGGGGACCCTCGCCACGGCGGGGCTGTTCGTCGTGGTGCTGCTCGGGGCGATCGCCTGGCTCGTGGTGCGCCAGGTCGTCACGCCCGTACGGATGGCCGCCGGGATCGCCGAGAGGCTGTCCGCGGGACGCCTCCAGGAACGTATGAAGGTCACCGGTGAGGACGACATCGCGCGCCTCGGCGAGGCCTTCAACAAGATGGCGCAGAACCTCCAGCTGAAGATCCAGCAGCTGGAGGACCTGTCGCGGATGCAGCGGCGGTTCGTGTCCGACGTGTCGCACGAGCTGCGTACGCCGCTGACGACCGTGCGGATGGCGGCCGACGTCATCCACGACGCGCGCGTGGACTTCGATCCGATGACCGCGCGGTCGGCCGAACTGCTCGCCGACCAGCTGGACCGCTTCGAGACGCTGCTCGCGGACCTCCTGGAGATCAGCCGCTTCGACGCGGGCGCGGCGGCGCTCGAAGCCGAGCCGATAGACCTGCGGGAGGTCGTCCGCAGGGTCATCAGCGGGGCCGAGCCGCTCGCCGAGCGCAAGGGCACGCGGATACGGGTCGTCGGCGACCAGCAGCCCGTGGTCGCCGAGGCGGACGCCCGGCGGGTGGAGCGGGTGCTGCGCAACCTCGTGGTCAACGCCGTGGAGCACGGCGAGGGCAAGGACGTCGTGGTCAAGCTCGCGTCCGCGGGCGGGGCCGTCGCGGTCGCGGTGCGCGACTACGGAGTGGGGCTCAAGCCCGGTGAGGCGACCCGGGTGTTCAGCCGCTTCTGGCGGGCCGACCCGGCACGCGCGCGTACCACCGGCGGTACGGGTCTCGGCCTGTCCATCGCCCTGGAGGACGCGCGGCTGCACGGCGGCTGGCTGCAGGCGTGGGGCGAACCCGGCGGGGGCTCGCAGTTCCGGCTGACGGTGCCGCGGACGGCCGACGAGCCGCTGCGGGGCTCGCCGATACCGCTGGAGCCCAAGGACTCGCGGCGCAACCGCGGCCTGAACGACGCCGGGCTGCCCCTCGGCGGTACGCAGAAGCTGGCCACGGTGCCGGCGCAGCCCGCCGAGCGGGCCGTGCCGCCGATGCCGTCGCGCGACCCCAGGGTGGCGGGCGCGGTGGATCCGGCGGCGCTGCCCGGCAGTGGGGCGCGCGTGGTGCCGCGGCCCGCCGCGGAGACCAGGCCTCCGGCCGCGGCACCGGGGGAAACGCCGCAGGAGGAGCCGTCCGAGGACGGTCCGGAAGCCGGCGGGCAGCCGGAACAGCTCAAGCATGGGGAGGGGTCTCGTGGGCGCTGACCGCGATCGGGGCGGCCGTCGGCGTCCGGCACGTGCGGTGGTGTACGCCGCCTGCGGGACCGTACTGCTGGCCGGGTGCGCGTCGATGCCGGACGAAGGGGACCTGCGCGACGTCGAGGCCTCCCAGCGGCCGGACGCGCAGGTCAGGGTCTTCGCGATGCCGCCACGGGAGAACGCGCAGCCCGAGGAGATCGTCCAGGGTTTCCTCGAAGCGCTCACGAGCGACGACCCGGGATTCGAGACGGCCCGCAAGTACCTGACCGAGGGCGCGTCGAAGAAGTGGCGTCCCAACGCGTCGACGACGGTGCTCGCGGACGGACCGAACACCGTGGCGGAGCACAGCGGCAGCAGGGAGGCGACCGGCGACTACGCGTACTCGCTGATCGGCACCAAGGTCGCCACCGTGGACTCGCAGTTCGCCTACAAGCCCGCCGAGGGGGCGTACGACGAGATCGTGCACCTCTCGGAGCAGGAGACGTCGGACGGCGGCAAGGAGTGGCGCATCGACGCCCTGCCGGCCGGCCTGGTGATGGGCATGTCCGACTTCCAGCGCAACTACGAGTCCGTCAACAAGTACTACTTCGCCTCGAACACGCAGGGCAGGACCGGCGTCCAGCTCGGCGCGGTCGCCGACCCCGTCTACGTACGGGAGCAGGTGGACCCGGTGACGCAGATGGTCCGCTCGGTCCTCAAAGGGCCGACGAGCTGGCTCAAGCCGGTGGTCAGGTCGAGCTTCCCCACCGGTACGGCGCTGAAGAAGGGCGTCAAGTCGCTGACGCCTGACGACAAGAACCGGCTGACGGTGCCGCTGAACGCCAAGGCGGACCGGGTCGGGCAGTCCAAGTGCACGGAGATGGCCGCCCAGATCCTGTTCACGCTCCAGGATCTGACGCCCACGGGCATCGACGAGGTGGAGCTGCAGCGCTCGGACGGCACGCAGTCGTGCGTGATCAACACCAACCAGGCCGAGGTCTACGTCGTCCACGGTCCGGCCAAGCGGGCCGAGTACGAGTACTTCATCGACGGGGAGAAGCGGCTGGTCCGGATACCGGGGGCCGGCAGCGACCAGGAGCCCGAGCCGGTGCCAGGTGCCCTCGGCGACGGCGCCAAGGAACTGCGGGCGGCCGCCGTCTCGCGCGACGAGGACACCGCCGCCGGGGTGTCCCTCGACGGGCGCTCGATGTACGTCGGTTCCCTCGCGTCGGGGGGCTCGCTCGGGGAGGCCGTGCTGCGCAGCACGGCCACGTCGCAGGACGACGGGCTGACGACCCCCAGCTGGGACGCGAGCGGCGACCTGTGGGTGGCCGACCGCGGGCCGAAGGACTCCCGGCTGCTCCTGCTGCCGAAGGGCGCGGGCGACCCGCTGGTGGTCTCGACGCCCGGTCTGGAAGGGCGGATCGAAGCGGTGCGGGTGGCCGCGGACGGGGTGCGGATCGCGCTCATGGTGAGCGACGGCAAGCGGACGACCCTGCTCATGGGGCGGATCGAACGCGGTGACTCCGAGGGCGCGGGCGAGGAGGACTCCGTCGCGATCCATGAACTGCGGTCCGTGGCACCGCAGCTGGAGGAGGTCACGGCCATGTCCTGGGCCGGCGACAGCCGGCTGGTGGTGGTCGGGCGCGAGGCCCGTGGTGTGCAGCAGATCCAGTACGTCCAGGTCGACGGCTCCACGCCGGTCGGTCCTGCCCCCTCCGCGCTCACGGGTGTGAAGGAGATCGCCGCCTCCGAGGACGAACGGCTGCCGCTGGTGGCGCACTCGGAGGACGGGATCGTGCGTCTGTCGAGCGGTTCGCAGTGGCAGACGGTGGTCAAGACGGGGATGGCGCCGGTCTATCCGGGCTGAGTTCCTCCGGCCCCTGCGGTACGGCGCGACCTTCGTCCCTCGTGTGGGGGACAACGTGCCGACGTGTGCGAGGAGTTGTCCACAGGTAGTTGTCCACAGGGCTGGCCCGGGTGCTGCGGGATTTGGCAGAGTGGTGGGCATGCGGGGGTGGTGGCAGGACCTCACCGACCTGGTGCTTCCGGCCGAGTGCGGAGGCTGTGGACGGCCTCGCACGGTGCTCTGCCCGAAGTGCCGTGCCGCTCTGACGGGGGACGCGCCGAGCCGTGTACGACCGGACCCGGAGCCGCCGGGACTGCCGGTGGTGCACGCTGCGGCTCCGTACGAGGACCAGGTGCGGGCGGCGCTCCTCGCCCACAAGGAACGGGGGGCGCTGATGCTCGCCGGACCGCTGGGAGCGGCGCTGGCGGGGGCGGTGCGGGCCGGACTCGGTCCCGGAGGCCGGGAGTCCGAAGTGGCGGGCTCCGGGGCGCCGGTGCTGCTCGTACCCGTGCCGTCGGCGCGGTGGGCGGTGCGGGCGCGCGGGCACGACCCGGCGCGGCGGATCGCGCTCGCTGCGGCGGCCGGACTGCGGCGGTCCGGGACGCCGGCGCGGGTGGCGGCCGTGCTGCGGCACGGACGCGCCGTGGCCGACCAGTCGGGGCTCAACTCACGGCAGCGGCTGGACAATCTCGCGGGCGCTCTGGAGGTGGCGCCGGGTGGTGAACGGCTGCTGGGCGGCGGTGGGCGGGTCGTTCTCGTCGACGACTTGATGACGACCGGCGCGTCCCTGGCCGAGGCGGCGCGGGCCCTGAGGGCCGTTCTCCCGGAAAAAGACGGATTCTACGGACGGGTAACACCTGGAACGACGGGAGAAGGGGCGAGACAGGCGCAGATGGCAGGTGTAGGCCGCGCAGAAGCGGTCAGGGAAAAGGAAGGCGCGCACAGCGCGGATGGCGGGGTTGGCGCGGCAGTGGTCGCGGCATCTCCAGCTTCTTTCGAAATAAACCGGAACTGACAGAGAAGTTGCGTCGTTGCAGGTAGTGAGAGGTTCCATTCACCTGAATGGAGGTACGCCGCAGTAGAGGGTGACGACATCCGTCCAGGCGAGATATGTTCGGTTGTGAGGGAATGGCGGACGCCGTCCCTTGCATATCGGAATGCCGCACCGTGGGTTTTCCTCATTCACCCGGGACATCACCCGGGACAGTGGGGTGGAGATCTTGCCCGCGGGGGAGGAGGAGGTGGAAGTCACCGAGTCCGAGGCTCCGGGACGCGCTGGAGCCTGGTGCAAAAGGGAGATGCTCCGCCGTCGATGCGGAGCGATCCGGGAACGGAGTTCTGCGTGGACATCGTCGTCAAGGGCCGCAAGACCGAGGTGCCCGAGCGGTTCCGCAAGCACGTGGCCGAGAAGCTGAAGCTGGAGAAGATCCAGAAGCTCGATGGCAAGGTGATCAGCCTAGACGTCGAGGTGTCCAAGGAGCTGAACCCCCGGCAGGCCGACCGCTCCGACCGAGTGGAGATCACGCTTCACTCCCGCGGTCCGGTGATCCGGGCGGAGGCAGCGGCAAGCGATCCGTACGCGGCCCTGGACCTGGCGGCGGACAAGCTGGAAGCACGACTGCGCAAGCAGCACGACAAGCGGTACACGCGCCGCGGCGCCCGCAGGATCTCGGCCTCCGAGGTCGCCGACCACGTCCCGGACGCGGCGACGCTCGACGGGAACGGCAGCGTCGTGCACGACGAAGAGCCCGAGGCGGTGCCGACCAAGAAGATCGGCTCGCTTGAGGTGAAGGGTGACGGCCCCCTCATCGTCCGCGAGAAGACCCATGTCGCGTCCCCGATGACGCTCGACCAGGCGCTCTACGAGATGGAACTGGTCGGCCACGACTTCTACTTGTTCGTCGACTCCGAGACCAAGGAACCGAGTGTCGTCTACCGGCGGCACGCCTACGACTACGGCGTCATCCACCTCAACACCGACCCGATGGTCGCCGAGGCGCAGCAGGCCCCGCCCGGCGGGGCGCTGGGTGGCTGACCCCGCCCGGTGAGCTCCCCCGGCCCCGGCCGGGGGGACGGCTTCAGCCGGTGCCCCTGGAGTGCGTGTGCGCCCCCAGGGGCACCGGTGTGCGACCCCTCAGTGCCCCGCTCTGTCATCCCGTTGTCGTCCGGGCATGAAATCATGGCCGGACCGGCCTCAACCGGTGTGTCGTTGCGCGGGGTTGGTGATGGCACAGGAACACAGGCCACGGCCTTCAGGGGGAGGAACCATGGCGGACAGCTTCGGACCTATGCGTGACGAAGATGCCGACGACGGCGTCGTCGGCATGGGCCCGGACGCGGGCTCCCCGGGCAAGGAGCCCATCCGGGTGCTTGTCGTGGACGATCACGCCCTCTTCCGCCGCGGTCTGGAGATCGTGCTCGCCGCCGAGGAGGACATCCAGGTCGTCGGGGAGGCGGGGGACGGTGCGGAGGCGGTCGACAAGGCCGCCGACCTGCTGCCCGACATCGTGCTGATGGATGTACGGATGCCCAAGCGCGGCGGGATCGAGGCGTGCACCTCCATCAAGGAGGTCGCTCCCAGCGCGAAGATCATCATGCTGACGATCAGTGATGAGGAAGCCGACCTCTACGACGCGATCAAGGCGGGGGCCACGGGGTATCTCCTGAAGGAGATCTCCACGGACGAAGTGGCCACGGCGATTCGCGCGGTGGCCGACGGGCAGTCGCAGATCAGTCCTTCGATGGCGTCGAAGCTGCTGACCGAGTTCAAGTCGATGATCCAGCGCACGGATGAGCGGCGGCTCGTGCCGGCGCCTCGGCTCACCGATCGTGAGCTGGAGGTTCTGAAGCTGGTGGCCACCGGGATGAACAACCGGGATATCGCCAAGGAGTTGTTCATCTCCGAGAACACCGTGAAGAACCATGTGCGGAACATTCTGGAGAAGTTGCAGTTGCACTCGCGGATGGAAGCGGTTGTGTACGCGATGCGGGAGAAGATTCTGGAGATTCGTTAGCTACGGTGGGTGGGGGCTGGGGGCTGGCGGCTGGTGGGTGGCCGGCCGGCTCGGGCGCGGTGCTGGCGGCTCGATGCAGAGTGCGGGCTCGGTGGGGGCTGGTCGCGCCGTTCCCCGCGCCCCTAAAAGATTGCGCCGTTCCCCGCGCCCCTGAGAGAGTGCGCCGTTCCCCGCGCCCCTGAAGGCCCCTGCGGGGCTTTTGCGCCGTTCTCCGCGTCCCTAGAGCGTTCGGCGCAGCTCCGTTGTCAGGGCTTCCCGGATTTCCGGGGTGTTCGCGCGCTCCACCCGCACGTTCGTGCAGTCCACCCAAGTGGCTGCTTCCAGGAGGGCCTGGGCCACTGACGGGATCGACTTGGGGTTGTCCAGGGTGACCTGTTTGGCGACCAGGGTGGCGCCCTCGCGGGCCGGGTCCACGCGGCCCACCAGCCGGCCGCCGGCGAGCACCGGCATGGCGAAGTAGCCGTGGACACGCTTGGGCTTGGGGACGTAGGCCTCCAGGCGGTGGGTGAAGTCGAAGATCCGCTCCGTGCGCGCCCGGTCCCAGACCAGTGAGTCGAACGGCGACAGGAGCGTGGTGCGGTGGCGGCCGCGCGGGGTCGTCTCCAGGGCGACGGGGTCCGCCCAGGCGGCCTTCGACCAGCCCCACACCGTGACCGGGACCAGGCCCGAGTCCGCGATCACCGCGTCCACCTGCTCACGCTTGAGGCGGTGGTAGTCGGCGATGTCCGCGACGGTGCCCACGCCCAGGGAGCGGCCCGCGAGCCGCACCAGGCGGCGCAGGCACTCCATGTCGTCCAGATCGTCGTGCAGCAGCGGGTCCGGGATGGCCCGCTCGGCGAGGTCGTACACCCGCTTCCAGCCGCGGCGCTCCGTGCACACCACCTCGCCGTACATCAGCGCGCGCTCGACGGCGACCTTGGTGCCCGACCAGTCCCACCACTCGCTGGTCTTCTTCGCGCCGCCCAAGTCGGTCGCCGTGAGCGGTCCTTCGGCCTTCAGCTGCTTGATGACCTGCTCGTACGTGCCGTCCGGCAGTGCGTGGTTCCAGTGCGGGCGGGCGCGGTAGGCGCGGCGGCGGAAGGCGAAGTGCGGCCACTCCTCGACGGGCAGGATGCAGGCCGCGTGCGACCAGTACTCGAAGGCGTGGGGCCGGGGCGGGGCCGTGCCGACGGGTGCCGGGGTCCAGTACGCCTCGTCGACCGTTCTGCGGCCGACTGCGCCGAGGCGCGCGTACGGAATGAGTTCGTGGGAGCGGGCCAGGACGGAGATGGTGTCGAGCTGGACCGCGCCCAGGTGCCGCAGCACGCCCCGGACGCCGCCCCTGCGGTCGGGGGCTCCCAGGAACCCCTGCGCGCGCAGGGCGATCCGACGGGCCTCGTCGGCGGAGAGTTCGGCGGTCGGGCGCGGCAGACTCGTCATGGTCCGCACGATAGGCGGTGCCACTGACAATCGCTCCCGGCCCGGCCGGTCACCTCAGGCCGGGCGGGGCACCGACGGCTGCCGGGGGGTGGGCAGGTACGGCGCCGTGGACGGCAGTCCGAGGTCCGACGGGAGCAGGGAACCGACCCAGCAGTCGCGGCGTACGCCCTTGTTGTTGACGCCCGCGCGGAGGGTGCCCTCAAGGGTGAAACCGGCGCGTTCGGCGACCGCGAGGGAGCCCGTGTTGCCCACTTCCGCCCGCCACTCGACGCGGTCCAAGCCTCGCTGGGTGAAGGCCCAGCGGCAGGCGGTCAGCGCGGCCTCGGTGATGTAGCCGTTGCCCCGGTGCTCCTTCGTCGCCCAGAAACCGATCTCGCCGACCCCCAGGCCGCGCATCGAGACGGCGAGCATGCCGGCGAGTTCACCGCCGACCGGCAGGAAGACACCGAAGGTGAACATCGAGCAGTCCGCCCACCCGTCGGGCACCATCTGCTCGGTGAAGGCCGTGGCGTGCTCACGCAGATAGGGCGACGGGATCGTGGTCCAGCGCTGGATGTCGGGATCCTGGACGGCGTCGAACACGGCGTCGGTGTCGTGTGCTCCCACCGTGCGCAGCAGGAGTCGTTCGGAAGTCAGTGTGACGGGGTCCATCGGCCGATTCTGCTCGGGCTTCGGTAAGGAAGCCATCACTTTCGCACTGTGTGAGGCCGCCGTTACGTTTCGTGGTGCCGACGCGGCACCTTCCGCATCCTCCGCCCGTTGTCTGTATGGCTGTCACATGCAGACCTCCCGGCGCGGTGGGGTCCTCGCTTACGATGGCCGTTGCTCAAGCTGTGATTTGAATCTGCCATTGAAACCGACAGTCCCAGGCCCGACCGGCAAGGAGACAAACCCTCGTGTCCGTCCTCTCGAAGATCATGCGTGCAGGCGAAGGAAAGATCCTGCGCAAGCTGCACCGCATCGCGGACCAGGTCAAGTCCATCGAAGAGGACTTCGTCGACCTCTCCGACGCCGAGCTGCGCGCCCTGACCGATGAGTACAAGCAGCGGTACGCGGACGGCGAGAGCCTCGACGACCTGCTGCCCGAGGCGTTCGCGACCGTGCGTGAGGCCGCCAAGCGCGCCCTCGGCCAGCGGCACTACGACGTACAGATCATGGGCGGGGCCGCGCTGCACCTCGGCTACGTCGCCGAGATGAAGACCGGTGAGGGCAAGACCCTGGTCGGCACGCTGCCCGCGTACCTGAACGCCCTCTCCGGAGAAGGCGTCCACCTCATCACGGTCAACGACTACCTGGCCGAGCGCGACTCCGAGATGATGGGCCGCGTCCACAAGTTCCTGGGCCTGAGCGTCGGCTGCATCCTGGCCAACATGACGCCGGCCCAGCGCCGCGAGCAGTACGCCTGCGACATCACGTACGGCACGAACAACGAATTCGGCTTCGACTACTTGCGCGACAACATGGCGTGGTCGCAGGACGAACTGGTGCAGCGCGGCCACAACTTTGCGATCGTCGACGAGGTCGACTCGATCCTGGTCGACGAGGCCCGTACGCCGCTGATCATCTCCGGCCCCGCCGACCAGGCCACCAAGTGGTACGGCGACTTCGCGAAGCTCGTCACGCGCCTGAAGAAGGGCGAGGCGGGCAACACCCTCAAGGGCATCGAGGAGACCGGCGACTACGAGGTCGACGAGAAGAAGCGCACCGTCGCCATCCACGAGCCCGGCGTCGCCAAGGTCGAGGACTGGCTGGGCATCGACAACCTCTACGAGTCGGTGAACACGCCGCTGGTGGGCTACCTGAACAACGCCATCAAGGCCAAGGAGCTCTTCAAGAAGGACAAGGACTACGTCGTCATCGACGGCGAAGTCATGATCGTCGACGAGCACACCGGCCGTATCCTCGCCGGCCGCCGCTACAACGAGGGCATGCACCAGGCGATCGAGGCGAAGGAAGGGGTGGACATCAAGGACGAGAACCAGACCCTCGCCACGATCACCCTGCAGAACTTCTTCCGCCTCTACAAGCGCCACGACCACAACGGCAAGGAAGTCCCCGGCCTCTCCGGCATGACCGGTACGGCGATGACCGAGGCGGCCGAGTTCCACCAGATCTACAAGCTCGGTGTCGTCCCGATCCCGACCAACCGGCCCATGGTCCGCAAGGACCAGTCGGACCTGATCTACCGCACCGAGGTCGCGAAGTTCGACGCGGTGGTCGACGACATCGCCGAGAAGCACGAGAAGGGGCAGCCGATCCTCGTCGGCACCACCTCGGTCGAGAAGTCCGAGTATCTCTCGCAGCAGCTCAGCAAGCGCGGCATCCAGCACGAGGTGCTGAACGCGAAGCAGCACGACCGTGAGGCCCCGATCATCGCCCAGGCCGGCCGCAGGGGCGCCGTCACCGTCGCCACGAACATGGCCGGGCGTGGTACGGACATCAAGCTCGGCGGCAACCCCGACGACCTCGCCGAGGCGGAGCTGCGCCAGCGCGGCCTCGACCCCGAGGAGCACATCGAGGAGTGGGCCGCGGCGCTGCCGGCCGCCATGGAGCGGGCCGAGAAGGCCGTGCAGACCGAGTTCGAAGAGGTCAAGGACCTCGGCGGGCTCTACGTGCTGGGCACCGAGCGGCACGAGTCGCGCCGTATCGACAACCAGCTGCGCGGTCGTTCCGGCCGTCAGGGCGACCCGGGCGAGTCCCGCTTCTACCTGTCCCTGGGCGACGACCTGATGAGGCTCTTCAAGGCTCAGATGGTCGAGCGCGTCATGTCGATGGCGAACGTGCCGGACGACGTGCCGATCGAGAACAAGATGGTCACCCGTGCCATCGCCTCCGCCCAGTCGCAGGTCGAGACGCAGAACTTCGAGACCCGCAAGAACGTCCTCAAGTACGACGAGGTCCTCAACCGGCAGCGCGAGGTCATCTACGGCGAGCGCCGCCGCGTCCTGGAGGGCGAGGACCTGCAGGAGCAGATCCAGCACTTCATGAACGACACGATCGACGCGTACATCGACGCGGAGACCGCGGAGGGCTTCGCCGAGGAGTGGGACGTCGACCGGCTGTGGGGCGCGTTCAAGCAGCTCTACCCGGTGAAGGTCACCGTCGAGGAGCTGGAGGAGGCGGCCGGCGACCGTGCCGGTCTGACCGCCGAGTTCATCTCCGAGTCCATCAAGGACGACATCTACGAGCAGTACGCGGCCCGCGAGGAGCAGCTCGGCTCCGAGATCATGCGTGAGCTGGAGCGGCGGGTCGTGCTGTCGGTCCTGGACCGCAAGTGGCGTGAGCACCTCTACGAGATGGACTACCTCCAGGAGGGCATCGGGCTGCGCGCGATGGCGCAGAAGGACCCGCTGGTCGAGTACCAGCGCGAGGGCTTCGACATGTTCACCGCCATGATGGACGGCATCAAGGAGGAGTCCGTCGGCTACCTGTTCAACCTGGAGGTCCAGGTCGAGCAGCAGGTCGAGGAGGTTCCGGTCGAGGACGCGAAGCCGTCGCTGGACAAGAAGGACGCGGTTCCCGCCGGTGGGGGTGCGCGTCCGGAGATCCGGGCCAAGGGGCTTGACGCTCCGCAGCGGCCGGATCGGCTGCACTTCTCCGCGCCTACGGTTGATGGTGAGGGTGGTGTCGTCGAGGGCGACTTCGCCACGGATGACGAGCCGGTTCGGTCGGAGTCTGACGGGCTTACTCGGGCCGAGCGGCGTAAGCAGCAGAAGAGTGGGCGTCGGCGCAAGAAGTGAGTATGCGCTCCGCTGGGGGTGCGGGGGTTGTGCGGGGCGCTCTTTGAGCGGGTGAAGGGTCGGGGCCGGTTTGGTGCCCGGCCCTTTGCCTTGGGCTGGGCACCGGCCTGCCCTGGTCCTGGCCTCCGCCCTGGTCCTGGCCTCAGCCCCCGGTTCTGGCCTTCGGCCCTGGGAGGCTGGAACCGGGGGAGGAGGGCGGGGACGGGTGTTGTCGGGTGCGGGCTGGTGGGGGCGGGCGTGAAGGATTGGGCAGTTCCCCGCGCCCCTAGGGGGTGGGGGTGGGCCCGGATGGTTGGGTGTGGGGCGGTGGGGGCTGGGTGTGCAGTTCCTCGCGCCCCTGGGGGTGGGGGTGGCTGTCAGTCGTCTTGGGGTGAGGGCGTTCGGGTGCCGCCCAGTTCTACTGCTGTGCAGCGCCAGCGGAGGTCCGGGCCCTGTTCCAGGCGGAAGGCCATGGCGCGGAGCTGGTCGCCGGCGCCGATGCGGGCGAAGGCCTCGACCGCGCCCGGGCGGGCCACGTAGTAGCCGATGTCCCGGACGAACGGGCGGGTGCCGCGGGTGCGGAGCGGGCTGTGTTCGGCGAGCCGGGCCAGTTCGTCGTAGGCGCGGCCCGCGGTGTGCCGGAGCATGGAGTGGACCGGGCGGTGCCCGCTGAGCACCTCGACGAGCCGGTCGGCGAAGACATCGGTGGGGCGGGGCTGCGGCGGCGCCAAGACGCCCGTCCTGGCCCGTGGTGCGCCCGGGGTGCCCCTCGGCGTCGTGCGCGGTGCGGTGCCGCCCGGGCGGCGCGTGTCGTGGCGTACGGGGGGCCGGGTGCCCTGGGTGCGCCTCGTCCTGGTCATCACCTTGTTCACGGCGGAGCCCCATTCGGTCGGACCGGCAGATACCGGTCGGTAACTTTCCGTTGGGGATCTTGTACGGGGCCGGAGCGAGCGGCCGCAAGCGGGCCGGGCCGGCGCCGGGACCGGCCGGATGTTCACCTATCAGGGGGACGGGAGGGGGCGCCGGGCTTGGGGGGCCTGGGGCGTACCGGGTGACGGGCGGGACGGGGGTGGACGCCCCGGCGGGGGTGGGTACGGACTCGAAAGGGGACACCCGCACGTATCCTGAAGACCTTCCGGGAGGTGCGGGACCCGCCCGCAGAACCCGCGGTGCCCCCACGGAACCACGTCTACGAAAGCGGTCAGCCATGCGCGTGTACGTCCCTCTGACCCTCTCCGGTCTCGCCGAGGCGTACAAGACGGGTGAGCTCGGCCAGGGACCCTTCGTCGCGTACGCCGTCACGCCCGCGCTGCGCGAGTGGTACCTCTCCGACGACATCGAGGAACTGGAGTACGCGGCACTGAACCGGGCCGCGCTCGCCTCCCTGCGACTGGTCGCGCTCGATCCCGGCACCCCGCGCCGACGGGTTGTCGTCGCCGTCGACGTACCGGACGGGGCCGCGGTCGCCGATCCCGGCCTGGGACCCGACCCCGCGTCCCTCGGTGAGCTGCGGGTCGGCGCGGCGGTGGCGCTGGCCGAGGCCGCGGCCGTACACGTCGACTCGGACGAGGCGGAGGCGGAGGTCACGGCCGCCGCCGACGCGCTGGGCGCGGCGGACCGGGGCGACGACGACGCGCAGTTCGTCGTGGACGGGGCCGCGGACCACGAGCTGCTGTGGTTCGCCACGCAGGAGATCCCGAACCTGGTGGGGCTCGGCGACTGACGCACGCCGGGGCGTGTTTCGCCCGTGAGGCGTTCCCGCGGCGCACTCGCAGCGCACAGGGGGCTTTGTCAGTGGTGCCGGGTACTTTTTGGATATGGGGATGCGCGGAGCGACACACATCGTCTGGGACTGGAACGGGACGCTGTTCCACGACAACAAGGCAATCATCGGCGCGACGAACGCGGCGTTCGCGGAGCTCGGCATACCGTCGATCACGCTGGAGCGGTACCGGGAGCTGTACTGCGTGCCCGTCCCGAAGTTCTACGAGCGGCTGATCGGGCGGCTGCCGACGGACGAGGAGTGGGAGGTCATGGACGCGGTCTTCCACCGGTACTACGCGGAGCACCGGGTGGGGTGCGGGCTCACCGACGGGGTGCCCGGGCTGCTCGCCGAGTGGGTGTCGGGCGGGCGGAGCCAGTCGATCCTGAGCATGTACGGG
Organism: Streptomyces sp. NPDC060205; assembly: GCF_042728395.1. Taxonomy (NCBI): domain Bacteria; kingdom Bacillati; phylum Actinomycetota; class Actinomycetes; order Kitasatosporales; family Streptomycetaceae; genus Streptomyces; species Streptomyces sp. NPDC060205. The sequence goes on along the minus strand of NZ_JBHWZP010000097.1, from coordinate 5,989 downwards.
CATGAGGAACTCGTGCCGTTGGTGCGGGGGTTCGGGATCGAGGCCCATTTCGTGCGGGTCGACGGGCGGACCGGGCCGTCGGGCGGCAGCAAGACCGAGCACATGGTGCGGCATCTGAGAGCTCTGACGGGCGTGGATCCCGCTCGTACGGTGGTGATCGGGGACGCGGCGGACGATGCGGTTGCTGCGCGGCATGTGGGGGCGAAGGCCGTGCTGTACACCGGGGGGTCGCACAGTCGGGCCAGTCTTGAGGGGGTGGGGGTGCCGGTGGTGGATTCGCTTGCGGAGGCGGTGACTCTGGCCGAGTGGTTGGCGGCGTGAGTTTTTGGGGCCTGCGCCTGGGGGTGCTTGAGCCCTGCGGCTCGGGGTGTTGGCCTTCGGCCGGGGGGCTGAGGGGCGGGGGTCGGGTGCGGGTCCGTTGTGGCTGGTCGCGCAGTTCCCCGCGCCCCTAAAGATGCGCAGTTCCCCGCGCCCCTGAAGGGCGCGGTTGCCCGCGGCCCTGATGGCGCGGTGCTCGTGGCCCTGGTGGCGCGGTGCCGCCGGGTCTGACTGTGCACAGTCGTCAGCCGAGCGAACTGTGCAAAGTGTCAAAAAGGTGATCCCTCTTTTGTACACATACGGCTCATGACGTGGCCCCCCGCAGGGGCGATAGCCTTGGGTCGTGATCAGCGCGATACGTCGCGGGGGCATCGTTGCCCCTGCCCTGCGCCCGGACCGCACGGACGACATCCGTGACCGGGCGGTCGCTGGTCCCCGCGAGCGGGCAGCCGCCGAGCAGGCACCGAGATCAGGGTCACACCCTCCGGTGCCGCCGAATATGGCCGATAACGCCCCGCTCATCTCTCATCGCGGCATAGCGTCGGATCAGACCGGACACCCCGCGTCGCGGCGCTACGTCACTTCACGTTCTACGACGTCACGCAACGGCGCGCGACAGGAGCCAGAGGACAATGCAGACCAAGCTGGACGAAGCCAAGGCCGAGCTGCTCGAACGAGCCGCCCGGGTTGCTGAGAACAGCCCGGCCGGGGGGAATTCTCACCTGCCGACCGGGAAGACGGGCGCGAGCGCTCCCGACCAGGACACATTGCTCGCGTTCCTCCAGCGCTACTACCTGCACACCGCCCCGGAGGACCTCGCCGACCGCGACCCGGTCGATGTCTTCGGCGCCGCCTTCTCGCACTACCGGCTGGCCGAGAAGCGCCCCCAGGGCACGGCGAACGTAAGAGTCGTCACCCCGACCGTCGAGGAGAACGGCTGGACCTGCAACCACTCCGTCGTCGAGGTCGTCACCGACGACATGCCCTTCCTCGTCGACTCGGTGACCAACGAGCTGTCCCGGCAGGGCCGCGGGATCCATGTCGTGATCCACCCGCAGTTCGTCGTGCGGCGCGACCTCACCGGCGAGCTCATCGAGGTGCTGAAGACCCGCCCCACCGGCGACCTCCCGCACGACGCCTCGATCGAGTCCTGGATCCACGTCGAGATCGACCGCGAGACCGACCGCGCCGATCTCAAGCAGATCACCGCCGACCTGCTGCGCGTCCTGTCCGACGCCCGCGAGGCCGTCGAGGACTGGGAGAAGATGCGCGACTCGGCGCTGCGCATCGCCGAGGAACTGCCCACGGAGCCCACCGCCGACGACCTGCGCGACCAGGAGGTGGAGGAGGCCCGCGAACTGCTGCGCTGGCTCGCGGACGACCACTTCACCTTCCTGGGCTACCGCGAGTACGAGCTGCACGACGACGACTCGCTGGCCGCCGTCCCCGGGACCGGGCTCGGCGTCCTGCGCTCCGACCCGCAGCACGGCGAGGACGAGAGCCACCCCGTGAGCCCGTCCTTCGAGCGGCTGCCCGCCGACGCCCGCGCGAAGGCCCGAGAGCACAAGCTCCTCGTCCTGACGAAGGCGAACAGCCGCGCCACCGTGCACCGGCCGTCCTACCTCGACTACGTCGGCGTGAAGAAGTTCGACGCCGACGGCAACGTCATCGGGGAGCGGCGCTTCCTGGGCCTGTTCTCCTCCGCCGCCTACACCGAGTCCGTGCGCCGGGTGCCCGTCATCCGCCGCAAGGTCGCCGAGGTCCTGCGCGGCGCCGGATTCTCGCCCAACAGCCACGACGGCCGTGACCTCCTCCAGATCCTGGAGACGTACCCGCGCGACGAGCTCTTCCAGACCCCGCCCGACGAGCTGCGGGCGATCGTCACGTCCGTGCTGTACCTCCAGGAGCGGCGCCGGCTGCGGCTCTACCTGCGCCAGGACGAGTACGGGCGCTACTACTCCGCGCTCGTCTACCTCCCGCGCGACCGCTACACCACCGGCGTGCGCCTGCGGATCATCGACATCCTCAAGGAGGAGCTCGGCGGCATCAGCGTCGACTTCACCGCCTGGAACACCGAATCGATCCTCTCCCGGCTGCACTTCGTGGTCCGGGTCCCGCAGGGCACCGAGCTGCCGCAGCTCAGCGACGCCGACAAGGACCGCATCGAGGCGCGGCTCGTCGAGGCGGCCCGCTCCTGGGCCGACGGTTTCGCCGAGGCGCTGAACGCCGAGTGCGGCGAGGAGCGCGCGGCCGAACTGCTGCGCCGCTACGGCAACATCATCCCCGAGGGCTACAAGGCCGACCACAACCCGCGCACCGCGGTCGCCGACCTGGTCCGCCTGGAGCAGCTCGGCGACGGCAAGGACTTCGACCTCAGCCTGTACGAGCCGGTCGGGGCCGCACCCGGAGAGCGCCGCTTCAAGATCTACCGCATCGGCGAGTCGGTCTCCCTCTCCGCCGTCCTGCCGGTCCTCACCCGGCTCGGCGTCGAGGTCACCGACGAGCGCCCCTACGAACTGCGCTGCCCGGACCGCGCCTCCGCGTGGATCTACGACTTCGGGCTGCGGCTGCCCAAGTCGCTCGGCGGCAACGGCGACCACCTCGGCGACGACGGCCGCGAGCGGTTCCAGGACGCCTTCGCGGCGACCTGGACCGGACGCGCCGAGAACGACGGCTTCAACTCCCTCGTCCTGAGCGCCGGGCTGAACTGGCGGCAGGCGATGGTGCTGCGCGCGTACGCCAAGTACCTGCGGCAGGCCGGTTCGACGTTCAGCCAGGACTACATGGAGGACACCCTCCGCAGCAACGTCCACACCACCCGGCTGCTCGTCTCGCTCTTCGAGGCCCGCATGTCGCCGGACCGGCAGCGGGCGGGCACCGAGCTGACCGACGCCCTCCTGGAGGAGCTGGACGCCGCGCTCGACCAGGTGGCCAGCCTCGACGAGGACCGGATCCTGCGGTCCTTCCTCACCGTCATCAAGGCGACCCTGCGCACGAACTTCTTCCAGGAGGCGGGCGGCGGCGTACCGCACGACTACGTCTCCATGAAGTTCGACCCGCAGGCCATCCCGGACCTGCCCGCGCCCCGGCCGGCGTACGAGATCTGGGTGTACTCGCCGCGGGTCGAGGGCGTGCACCTGCGGTTCGGCAAGGTCGCGCGCGGCGGGCTGCGCTGGTCCGACCGGCGGGAGGACTTCCGCACCGAGATCCTCGGGCTCGTCAAGGCGCAGATGGTCAAGAACACCGTCATCGTGCCCGTCGGCGCCAAGGGCGGCTTCGTCGCCAAGCAGCTCCCCGACCCGGCGGTGGACCGCGACGCCTGGATGGCCGAGGGCGTCCGCAGCTACAAGACCTTCATCTCGGCGCTGCTCGACATCACCGACAACATGGTGGCCGGCGAGGTCGTACCGCCCTCCGACGTCGTACGGCACGACGGCGAGGACACCTACCTGGTGGTCGCCGCCGACAAGGGCACGGCGACGTTCTCCGACATCGCCAACGGCGTGGCCGAGTCGTACAACTTCTGGCTCGGCGACGCCTTCGCCTCCGGCGGCTCGGCGGGCTACGACCACAAGAAGATGGGCATCACCGCCCGCGGCGCCTGGGAGTCCGTGAAGCGGCACTTCCGGGAGCTGGGCGTCAACACCCAGACCGAGGACTTCACGGTCGTCGGCGTGGGCGACATGAGCGGTGACGTCTTCGGCAACGGCATGCTGCTCTCCGAGCACATCCGCCTGGTCGCCGCCTTCGACCACCGGCACATCGTCATCGACCCGCGCCCGGACGCCGCGACCTCGTACGCCGAGCGCCGCCGCCTCTTCGAGCTGCCGCGCTCGTCCTGGGCCGACTACAACAAGGAGCTGCTGTCGCAGGGCGGCGGCATCTTCCCCCGCACGGCCAAGGCGATCCAGCTCAACAGCCACATCCGGGAAGCCCTCGGCATCGAGGGCAACATCGGCAAGATGACGCCCGCCGACCTGATGCGGGCCATCCTCGCGGCGCCGGTGGACCTGCTGTGGAACGGCGGCATCGGTACGTACGTCAAGGCGTCCACCGAGACGCACGCGGACGTCGGCGACAAGGCCAACGACGCGATCCGCGTGGACGGCGCCGACCTGCGGGTCAAGGTCGTCGGCGAAGGCGGCAACCTCGGCCTCACCCAGCTCGGCCGCATCGAGTTCGCGCAGGCCGGCGGCAAGGTCAACACCGACGCCATCGACAACAGCGCGGGCGTGGACACCTCCGACCACGAGGTGAACATCAAGATCCTGCTCAACGCGGTCGTCGCGGACGGCGACATGACCGTCAAGCAGCGCAACAAGCTGCTCTCCGAGATGACCGACGAGGTCGGCACGCTGGTCCTGCGCAACAACTACGCGCAGAACACGGCGCTCGCCAACGCGCTCGCCCAGTCGCCGAGCATGCTCCACGCCCAGCACCGCTACCTGCGGCACCTGGTGCGGGCCGGTCACCTCAACCGCGCGCTGGAGTTCATGCCCACCGAGCGGCAGATCAAGGAACGGCTCAACGCCGGACACGGGCTCACCCAGCCGGAGACGGCCGTCCTCCTCGCGTACACGAAGATCACGGTCGCCGACGAGCTGCTCCACACGTCGCTGCCCGACGACGACCACCTGCGGAGCCTGCTCCACGCGTACTTCCCGAGCGCGCTGCGCAAGCAGTTCACCGAGCAGATCGACAACCACCCGCTGCGGCGCGAGATCGTCACGACCGTGCTGGTCAACGACACGGTCAACACCGGTGGTACGAGCTTCCTGCACCGGCTGCGGGAGGAGACCGGGGCATCCCTGGAGGAGATCGTCAGGGCGCAGACCGCGGCCCGCGCGATCTTCAACTCCAGCGCCGTGTGGGACGGCGTCGAGGCGCTCGACAACACGGTCGACGCGGGGGTCCAGACCCGGATCCGGCTGCACTCGCGCCGGCTCGTCGAGCGCGGTACGCGGTGGCTGCTCAACAACCGGCCGCAGCCGATCCAGCTTGCCGAAACGATCGGCTTCTTCCAGGAGCGGGTCACACAGGTCTGGGGTGAGCTGCCCAACCTGCTGCGGGGCGCCGATCTGGAGTGGTACCAGCAGATCTACGACGAGCTGTCCGGGGCCGGGGTGCCGGACGAGCTGGCGCAGCGGGTCGCCGGGTTCTCGTCCGCCTTCCCGACGCTCGACATCGTCGCGGTCGGTGACCGTATGGGCAAGGATCCGCTGGCCGTCGCGGAGGTCTACTACGACCTCGGCGACCGGTTGCGGATCACGCAGCTCATGGACCGGATCATCGAGCTGCCGCGGGCCGATCGCTGGCAGTCGATGGCGCGCGCGTCGATCCGTGAGGACCTGTACGCGGCGCATGCGGCGCTGACCGCCGATGTGCTCGCCGTGGGGAACGGGTCTGCCACGCCTGAGCAGCGGTTCAAGGCGTGGGAGGAGAAGAACGCGGCGATTCTTGCTCGGGCGCGGACGACTCTGGAGGAGATTCAGGGGTCTGAGGCGTTTGATCTGGCGAATCTGTCCGTGGCGATGAGGACGATGCGGACGATGTTGCGGACGCATTCGTAGCGGCTGCGTCCACCCCGGTTGAAGGGCACCCCTGCGGGTTGGGGGTGCCCTTTCGTTTTTCGCCCCCGCCGCCCTTACCCGTTCCCGTACCTGCCTCGGGG
>NZ_JBHWZP010000096.1:0-29378 GCF_042728395.1 Streptomyces sp. NPDC060205 | reverse complement strand
GGCGGTGCTGGGGGGGCGGGGGGGGACCGGGGGGACGTGGGACCGGTGCGGCTGACCTCCGGTCGGGTGCGGGTCTCGCCGTGGCTGATCGCGCAGTTCCCCGCGCCCCCAAGGACCCGCGGCTTCGCCGCTGTGCCCCCGGCGGGGAGATGCGGCCCGAAGGGCCATGCATCTCAGGGGCGCGGGGAACTGCGCGACCGGCCACGACGAAACCCGCACCCGACCGGAGGTCAGCCGCACCGGTCCCACGTCCCCCCGGTCACCCCCCGCCCCCGCAGCACCGCCTTGCGTACCTTCCCCGTCTCCGTGAGCGGCAACGCCTCGACCACGTCCACATACCGCGGCACCGCGAACGCGGGCAGCTGCCCCGCGCAGTGCCGCGCCACATCCTCCGGATCGAGCGCGCGCCCCGCCCGCGGGACCACCGCCACCATCACCTCGTCCTCGGCGAGCGCGGACGGGACCGGGAACGCGGCTGCTTCGGCGACATCGGGATGCGCCCGCAGCGCCGCCTCGACCTCGTACGAGGAGATGTTCTCGCCGCGACGCCGGATGCAGTCCTTGACCCGGTCGACGAACCGGAACCAGCCGTCCGCCTCGCGCACCACACGGTCCCCGGTGCGGCGCCACGCACCTGGATCCGGCGTCGCCTCGCCCAGATAGCCCGTGGCGAAGGCATGGTCCTGGTCGGTGCGGACGACGAGTTCCCCGGGCGTTCCGTCCGGCACGGCCAAGAGATCTGGCCCGGCCAAGAGATCCGGCACGGACGAGAGGTGCGCGTCGACGACCCGCGCCTCGAAGCCGTCACGCACCGTCCCCATGTAGCCGGGACGGCAGTCCTCCGGTACGGAGCCGATGACCAGGTTGGTCTCCGTGGAGCCGAACCCGTCGACGAGGGTCACGCCGAACCGCTCGCGGAACACGTCCCACAGTGCGCCCGGCGTGCCCGGACCGAGTCCGCGCCAGGCCCGGTGCGCACGGTCGGCGGGCCCGGGCGGCTGCGCGAGCAGCATCGGCACCATGGCGCCGAGCACATACACGCAGGTGGCTCCGGCCTCGGCGGCCCGTGCCCAGTGGCGCGAGGCGGAGAACCGGCGGTCCACGACCAGGGAGGCCCCCACCGTCATCGCCTGCGCCAGCGTGTTGAGCGCGTTGGTGTGGAACAGGGGCAGGCAGGTGTAGAGGGTGTCGTCGGCGGTCAGGCGCAGCGAGTCGGCCACGTTCCGGCCCCACCGCGCGAACTGGCCGTGCGGGCAGCGCACGCCGCGGGAGGGGCCGGTGGTGCCGGAGGTGAACAGGATGGCGGCCGTGTCACCGGGTCGGGAGGGGTGGGCGTCGAGCGCCTTTTCGATGCCGGGGACCGGTGCCTGCGGCGAACCGGTCACCCACACCTCCCCCGCGTACCCCACTTCTTCCACCCGCGCGGCCAGCTCTCCCTCCACGTACAGGAACCGCGGCTGCGACTCGTCCAGGGCGTGCCGGAGCAGCCGTCCGTGCAGTGCGGTGTTGAGCGGGACCACGACCGCGCCGAGCCAGGCACAGCCGAGCACCAGATCGACCAGTTCGACGCGGTTGGACAGGAGCGCGGCGACCCGGTCCCCCGGACGGCAGCCGCGGGCCGCCAGCGCGCCGGCCGTCGTGGCCGCGGCCGTGCGCGTCTGCGCGTAGGTGCGCACAGTTCCGTCGAGGGTCAGGAAGGCTCGTTCGCCGTGGTGTGCGGCCGCCGCGTCGACCAGGCCGGGAAGCGTCATGCGGTTCATGGACGGATGCTGTCCGGCCCCCTCCGAGTGATCAAGGTCGATGGTTCGCTGACCGGTCCGCCGCCGGCCGCGGTCCGCTCACCGGACCAGGTTCATAGGCAGGCGTCGTGCCGCGCCGGATGCTCATGCCGCATACCCACCGGAGCAGGAGGCCTCGACGAGATGACGACGAGCGAACGATCCCCCGCCGCGCGGAAGACCGCAGCGAAGGAGCCCGCCAAGGCGGCGCGCGCGTCCGCCGACAAGATCGGCCGACAGGACTGGTCGTCCTGGCCCCACTACGACAAGGCGGCGTCCGGTTTCCGCGGCTACTGGTACCCGGTCACCTGGGCGAGTCACATCACCGGCGACCCGAAGCCGTTCACGCTCTGCGGCGAGAAGATCACGCTGATCCGCGACAACGGCAAGGCGTACGCACTCCACGACCGCTGCCCGCACCGCGGCGTCCCGCTGTCGGAGGGCAACCAGCAGTTCCCCGGAACCGTCAGCTGCCCCTACCACGGCTGGACCTTCGATCTGCCCACGGGCAATCTGTCCGCGGTCATCACCGACGGTCCCGGCTGCCGCCTCACAGGCAAGCTGGGCGTACGCACGTACGCCGTCGAGGAGCGGCTCGGCATGGTGTGGGTGTACATGCCCCTCGCCGACGAGGAGCCGCACCCCATCGACGAGCAGCTGCCCGAGGAGCTGGTGTCGAACGCCTTCGTGATGGGCGGCCGCTTCGATCCGCGGGGCGGCAACTGGCGCTTCGCCTGCGAGAACGGTTTCGACGAAGGGCACGCCAAGTATCTCCACCGTACGGCGTTGTGGCGGCTGTTCAAGCCCATGCCGACGTGGAACATCACGCGGATCGTGCCGAAGGGCCGCTGGATCTACCGCGTCCAGGACGAGGTCTACTGGGATGCCGACTTCCCGGGCGTGGGCCGCTGGACCAACAAGCGGTGGTGGATGAAGCAGCCGCCGGAGGGGACGTTCAACCTGGGCAACACCGGCGCGACCGACAAGGTCGACCCCGTGATCGAATCCCAGGGCTTCCCCGGCTTCGCGTCCCTGTCGATGCCGGGCATGCTGCGGATCGCCTACCCCACCTTCATGCACTACGAGTTCTACGTGCCGATCGACGACGACCACCACATGTACGTCGGCGTGATGGTCAACTTCAAGCAGGGCTGGGACACCCTCCGCTTCTACGGCAAGTACCTCGGTGCCATCCGCTGGCTGTTCCACGGCCAGTTCTCCGGCCAGGACGCCTGGATGGTCGACGTGACCGACGCGCCCCCGGAGAAGCTCTACCGCCCGGACGTGTCGCTGACCTCCTGGCGCAACCTCGGCGAGGAGGAGTACGCGAAGAAGCTCGCCTCCGTCGGCGTCACCCAATCCACCACGGACACCGCGGAAACGGAGGCCTGACCATGGCCCGCACCCTGTTGAAGATCCTGCTCGGTGTCGCCGTCGCGGTGGCACTCCCCCGCGCCAGGAAGCTCATCGCGGAGACGACGCGGACCCAGGTGCACCGGGTCAACCAGTGAACGGCGACACATCCACCGACGAGCCCTCCGGTCTCTCCGGGCTCGACGACCGGCGGCGCGCCTGGGTGACGGAGGCCTGGGGACATGTCACCGACGAGAGGCTGCGCGAGCTGATCGTCGGCCTCGTCGGGACAGCCAGTCCGACCGGTGACGAGCGGCCGCTCGCCGAACACATCGCCGGGACCCTCGCATCGGTCGGACTGCGCGCGGCCTGTCAGCCGCTCGACGCCCGCCAGGCGAACGCGTGGGCCCGGCTGGAGGGCGACGGCACAGGACCCGATCTGATGCTGTACGCGCCCATCGACACCCTCACCGTGGGTGACGAGAGCGAGGACGTGCCGTGGATCGGGCCGAAGCTGCGCGAGGACATGCTCCCCGAGGCCACCGTCTACGACGACCTGGTGACCGGCCTCGGCGCCTCCAACCCCAAGGGTCACGCGGCCTGCGTGATGATGGCCGCCGAGGCGATCGCCCTGGCCGGTGTCCCGCTGACCGGGGATCTGGTGGCCGCGTTCGGCGCCGGCGGTATGCCGACGAACGCACGGCCGGGCAGCGGCCGGCTCAACACCGGCCAGGGCGCCGGCTGCTCGTTCCTCCTCGAACAGGGCGTGTACACCGACTACGCGGTCATCGCCAAGCCGGGCTGGACCGTCTCGTGGGAGGAGGTCGGCCTGGTCTGGTTCGAGGTGACGGTGCACGGCACCCACACCTATGTGGGTTCGCGCCACCGGCTCCCGTACGACAACGCGATCAGTCGCGCCGGTGACGTCGTACGGCACCTGGAGCAGTGGTTCGCCGAGTACGCGAAGCGGCACACCGGTGGCACGGTCTCGCCGCAGGGCATCGTGTCGTCGGTGCGGGGCGGCTGGCCGCGGATGGCCGCGGTGACCACGGCGGCCTGCGTCCTGCGGGTCGACCTGCGGATCGCCCCGGAGACGACGCCCATGCAGGCGAAGCGTGAATTCACTTCGGCCATCGCGGAGTTGAAGCGCTCGATGCCGGGGCTCGATGCCACGGTCGAGATGATCCTCGCCATTCCGGGGACCACCACCAGCCGGGAGAACTGGGTCTTCCGCAGCGCGGTCGCCGGATGGGAGGCCCTCGAAGGGCGCCCGCACGACGTCGTCAACGGCAACAGCGGCGCGACCGACGCGAACATCCTGCGCGGACGCGGCATCCCCACGGTCCGCGTCGGCATGCCGAAGGTGGGCGAGGCACCCTTCGACATCGACTTCGCCCGCGGCATGAACACCGTCTCCGTAGGGGAGATGCAGAAACTGACCCGCCATCTGATCCGCACAGCGATCGACACCGTCACCCGTTCCCACGCGGAGTGCGTCTCCGCCCTGGAGTCCGGGCCCGTCGTGGAGCCGGAAGGAGCAACGGCATGAGCGAGATCGTGCTCGGCGTGGGGGCCTCCCACAGCACGTTGATGAACACGCACTGGGAGGAAACCCTCCACAAGGACCGGGCCGAGCGCTTCCGTGACGCGCTCGGCGCGGCCCGCGACGAGCTGGCCCGGGTCCGCCCCGACACCGTCGTCCTGATCGGCTCGAACCACTTCCGCGGGTTCTGGCTCGATCTGATCCCGCCCTTCACGCTGGGCGTCGGGGAGTGTATCGCCAGCGGCGAGTCCGGGACCCCTAAGGGCCCGCAGCCGGTCGATGTGCCGCTCGCGCAGTACATCGCCGAGTCGTTGGTGGAGAGCGGACGGTTCGACCCCGCGTTCTCCGCCCGGCTCCAGATCGACCACGGGCAGTCGCACGCCATCCAGTACCTGCTCGACGGGCTCGACGTGGAGATCGTGCCGCTGGTGGTCAACGTCTTCGCCGCACCGCTGCCGACCCTGGAGCGGTGCGAGCGGTTGGGCCGCGCCATCCGCGAGGCCGTGCTCGCCTTTCCCGGTGACCGGCGGGTCGCGGTGGTCGGCTCGGGCGGGCTCTCGCACCGGCTGCCCTGGCCGGACTGGCGTGCACCGCACGGCGACGACGAGGAGTTCATGGTCGGGGCGTGGCTCAACGGCCGCGAGAACTGGCAGGACTACGACGTTCGCCGCCGCGAGATCATCCGGGCCGCCGAGGCCTCCCTCACCCCGGAGTTCGACAACGAGTTCCTCAGCCTCCTCGAACGCGGCGAGGCACACCGCCTCACCGCGTACACGAGTGCGGAACTGGAGAAGGCGGCGGGCAACGGTGCGCAGGAGCTGCGGACATGGCTGCTGATGGCCGCCGCCCTGGATCATGCGCCCGCCCGGCGTCTGGCGTACGAGCCGATGCCCGAGTGGCTCACCGGGATGGGCGTCGCGGTCATCGACCCGGCGGCCGTGGACGCGGGGCAGTCGGCATGAGAGCGCCGGCTGACGCGGCGCCGGCCGGTCAGCACCCCTTCGGCGTCCCGGCGCGGCAGGGCTTCATGGTCTCCGCGCACCGCGCCGTGCCGCCATCCGGGGCAGGCGCTGCCGAGGCAGGTGGTACCGAGACAGGTGGTACCGAGGCAGGTGGTACCGAGACAGGTGGTACCGACCCCATGAACTCCGTTCTGGGAAAGGTCCGTCCGATCCTGGAGGCCTTCACCTCGGACGACGCCGCCCTCTCCCTCGCCGAGCTGGTGCGCCGTTCGGGGGCTGCCAAGGCCACGGTGCACCGGCTGGCCCAGGAGCTGGTGACCTGGGGCCTGCTGGAGCGGGAGGGGTGCGACTACCGGCTCGGGCTGCGTCTGTTCGAGCTGGGGCAGCGGGTGCACCGTCAGCGCATCCTGCGCGAGGCCGTGCAGCCGTACATGGAGGACCTTCTCCTGATCACCCGGGAGACCATCCACTTCGCCATCCACGACAGCCTGGACGTCGTCTACCTGGACAAGATCTTCCCGCACCGCGGGCTGAACGCCGAGTCCCGGGTGGCGGGCCGGCTGCCCCTGTACTGCACGGGCACCGGCAAGGCGATCCTCGCGTACTCGCCGCCGTCGCTCTTCATCGACGTGATCCGGGGCGGCCTCAAGCCGCTCACCCGGCACACGGTGATCTCGCCGGGCCGCCTGCGCGCCCAGCTCGACCGGATCCGGGAGGAGGGCATCGTCCTGGAGTCGGAGGAGATCAGACTGGGTTACGCGAGCCTGGCCGTTCCGGTGTTCACCGGAGACACCACACTGGTGGGCGCGTTGTCCATCACGGCGCCCACCTACCGGATGGACGCGGCCGGTTACGCGACGGCACTGCGGACGGCCGCGCTCGGCATCGGGCGTTCACTGGGCTGAGTACTCCGCTGCCAGGCGGGTGAGGGACGAAGGACACGCGGTGCGCGTGCGAAGGGGTCCGCCGGACGGCGGGCCCCTCGCCGCGTCGTACGGCCCTGCGAAGGGGCCGTCCTGCTCACCGGACCGGCTCCGTAGGGAGAACCGCCGCCTCGTTCCTACGCTCACCCCATGAGCCAACTCACCGACGACACCGGCGTCCTGTCCACCGACGTCCTGATCATCGGCGCCGGTCCGGCGGGCCTCTACGGCGCCTACTACGCGGGGTTCCGGGGCCTGACCGTCACCGTCATGGACGTCCTGCCGCAACTCGGCGGGCAGATCAGCGCCATGTATCCCGAGAAGCCGATCTTCGACATCGCCGGTTTCCTGTCCGTGCGCGGCCGGGATCTGGTGGACGGTCTCGTCGCCCAGGCCGAGTCGTACTCCCCGCGCCGTCTCCTGGGCCACCGGGCCGCCGAGCTGACGTACGACGCCGACGGCCTGCCGGTCGTCCGCAGCGACCAGGGGGCGACGGTGCGCGCCAGGGCGGTCGTCATCACGGGCGGCGTGGGCACGTTCACCCCGCGTCCGCTGCCCGCCGGGGAGGAGTTCCTCGGCCGCGGCCTCGACTACTTCGTGCCGGACCCGTCCGTGCACGCGGACCGGGACGTGCTGGTCGTCGGCGGCGGTGACAGCGCCTTCGACTGGGCGGCCCTCCTCGCGCCGATCGCCCGCTCGGTCACCCTCGTGCACCGCACCGCCCGCTTCCGCGCCCACGCGGCGTCCGTCGAGAAGGTCCGCGCACTGGGCGTGGAGATCGTCACCGACTGCGAGGTGAGCCGGCTCGTCGGCGGCGACCGGGTGGAGCGGGCAGAGATCCGGCACCGCGTCACGAAGGAGACCCGCCTCGTGCCGGCCGGGACCGTCGTCGCGGCGCTCGGCTTCCTCGCCGACCTCGGCCCGCTGCAGCACTGGGGCCTCGGCTTCCAGGCCCGGAAGATCACCGTCGACACCCACATGGCGACCAACCTGCCCCGGGTGTTCGCCGCGGGCGACATCACCGACTACCCCGGCAAGGTCCGCCTCATCTCGGTCGGCTTCGGCGAGGCCGCCACCGCGGTCAACAACGCGGCCACCGTCATCGACCCACAGGCGGCCCTGTTCCCCGGCCACTCCACCGAGAAGGAGCACTGACACCATGGCGTACGTCATCGGCGCGTCCTGCGTAGACATCATGGACCGGTCCTGCGTGGAGGAGTGCCCGGTCGACTGCATCTACGAGGGCGAGCGCAAGCTCTACATCAACCCCACGGAGTGCATCGACTGCGGGGCCTGCGAGGTCGCCTGCCCCGAGCAGGCGATCACGGTGGACCGCAAGGCCGACCCCGACTTCCGCGAGGACAACCGGCGTTTCTTCACGGAGGCTCTGCCGGGCCGGGACACCGCGCTCGGCTCCCCCGGCGGGGCGACACCGCTCGGCCCGGTGGGCGTCGACACCGCGCTGGTCAGCGGACGATGAGCGCCGCCGAGGTGACAAGGACCGCCGACGTGTTGCCGGCGGCCGCGCGTACGGGGAGAACGCCGTCCCTGGACATCGCTCTCAACCCGACCGTGCGGAGCGACAAGTGAGCCGCGCAGCCGGCCGGTTGAAGGTCGGCATCCGTGTCCCGCCTTGTGACCGCGCCGACCGGATCGTGCGGACCGTGCGCAGGGCGGAGGAACTCGGCTTCGACAGCGCCTGGTTCCCCGACTCGCAACTGCTGTGGCGCGACGTGTTCACCACGCTCACCGCCGCCGCGCTCGGCACGGAGCAGATCGACCTGGGCACGGCGGTCACCAATCTGGCGACCCGCCATCCGGCCGTCATCGCCTCCGCCGCGCGGAGCGTCGCCGAACTCGCCCCGGGGCGCTTCACCCTGGGTCTCGGCGTGGGCGACAGCTCGGTCGCGCCCGTCGGCCTGCGCCGGAGCACGACCGCCGAGATGCGCGAGGGCCTCACCGTGCTGCGTACGCTCCTGAACGGTGACGAGTGGGAGTTCACGGGTCCGGGGGGTACGGTCCGCTCCCGGTTGCGCGATCCCCACCCCGCCATACCGCTGCATCTGGCGGCGAGCGGGCCGAGAAACCTCCGGCTCGCCGGAGAGGTGGCTGACGGCGTGATCCTGCTCAGTGGCGTGTCGCCGCGCACCCTGGCGGGCGCCATGGACCGGGTGCGGGAGGGCGCGCGGGCGGCGGGGCGGGTGGCTGAGGCGGTGCCGCTCACGGTCTCCGCGTACTGCGAGGTGACCGACGACATCGAAGCGGCCGCCCGCCGGATCAAACCCATCTGCGCCACGATCGCCCGGAACGGCGGCGCGCCGTTTCTCGCCCTCGCCGGCATCGAGGTCGACGTGCCCGATGTCGTCGACGGCGTGTATCCGGACCTGGTGCACGCCGAGGACTGGGACACCGCGGTGCGGGTCGCCTCCGCGTGGGTGGACGACGCGGCGGCGCTGCGCTTCGCCGAGGAGTTCTGCCTGTTCGGCACCGCCGATGAGATCGCCCGGCGGCTGCGCGCCCTGCACGCCGACGGCGTGCGCGGGGTGTTCCTGCAACATGTCGGCTCGTACGACCCGCCCCTCGACCTCATCGAAGCCGTCGGCGCCTCGGTGCTGCCGGCCCTGTGACGAAAGCGACGCACCCATGACGGACATGAACGCCCTCCGCAAGGGCTACGCCCCCAGCCGCTTCGGCCAGTTGCACTACGTGGAGTCCGGCGACGGTGAGCCCGTGCTGTTGCTCCACCAGACACCCCGCTCCTGGACGGAGTACGTCGATGTGCTCCCCCTGGTCGGAGCCCGGTACCGGACGATCGCGATGGACACCCTGGGCTACGGGGCGTCCGCGAAACCCGATGGACCGCACACCATCGAACGCTTCGCGGACGGTGTCGGCGACCTGATCGAGGCGCTCGGCCTGGACCGCTTCCACCTGGTAGGGCACCACACGGGCGGGGTGGTCGCCGTGGAGGTGGCGGCCCGTTTCCAGAACCGTGTGGCCAGCCTGCTGCTGTCGGCGACCTCCTTCGTCGACGACGAGAAGCGCAACGGCGCCCACGGCAACGTCGACCATGTCGACCCCGCGCCCGACGGCACGCACCTGCGAGAGCTGTGGGACAAGCGGCGCGGCTTCTACCGGCCGGGCGAGGAAGCAGCCCTGGGTCGCTATGTCGTCGACGCGCTGACCGTCCTCGACCGGGTCGAGGAGGGCCACGAGGCGGTGCGCCGCTACGCCATGGAACCCCGCCTGCCGAAGATCACCGCGCGCACGCTCGCGGTCTGCGCCCCCGACGACGGGTTCTCCCTGCCCTCACTGGCGAAGTTCGCGGCGGCGCTGGGCTGTCCGACCCGAGTGCTGTCCGACGGACACGTGGCGGCGCCGGAGCAGGTGCCGCAGGAGTTCGCCGACATCGTCGTGGAGTGGGCCGGCCGCGGCTGACCCGGGTTGAGGACGGCCGTGCAGTCGGTGCGCGCTCGACGGCGGAACGCACCACCTGTGTGTCAGCTGCCGTGGACCTCCTGGTCGTAATGAGTCCGGTTGCGCGTGATCTCGTCGTGATGGGTGCCCGCCCAGTCGATCAGGGCGGTGACCGCGTCGAGCAGCGTGGCGCCCAGCCCGGTCAGCGCGTACTCGACGCGCGGTGGCACCTCGGGGTAGGCGGTGCGGGTGACCAGGCCGTCGCGGCGCAGTTGGCGCAGGGTATGCGTGAGCATCCGCTGGGAGATGCCGGGGATGGAGCGCTGCAGGTCGGTGTAGCGCAGAGGGCCGTTCTCCAGTGTGCCGATCACGAACACGGCCCATTTGTCGCCGGCCCGATCGACGATCTGCCGGATCGTCTCGCCCTGCTCGGCCGGCCAGCGGGCACAAGGCCCTGTCCGGCCCGCCGGCTGCTCGGCTCGAAAGTCGTCCGCCATCGCACGCCCGCCCTCCGCCTCACTTACACGCGTGTGCCTTTTGTACGCACTCCCATACTGACGCAGAGTGGGGTTGCGCACCAAAGGTAAGAAACGCCTGGACGGTATCTCGTCCGGTGCGTCCACCACACCCACCCTCAGGAGGAACAGCATGCGCATGCGTGCCGCGACCGTGTCCCGCTTCGGCGGCCCCGAAGCAGTCGAGATCACGGAGGTGCCGGTGCCCGCCCCGGGCCCGGGACAGGTCCGGATCAAGGTGGCCGCGGCAGCGCTCAATCCGGTGGACGCGGCCATGCGGGCCGGCGTCTTCGGCAGTGCGGGCGCGCGCATCGGCCTGGGCTGGGACATCGCCGGCACGGTCGAGAGTGTCGGCGAGGGTGTGCACTGGTCTTCGGGCGACCGTGTCATCGGCCTGGCCACCGGTCACCACACCCCGCTGGGCACCCACGCCGAGTACGCCGTCCTCGACGCGGACGCGATCGCGCCGGCCCCGACGACCGTGGACGACGCTCACGCCGCGGCCCTCCCCCTCAACGCGCTCTCCGCGGCACAGGCCCTGGACATGGCAGCCCTCCAGCCCGGACAGAGCCTGTTGGTGACCGGTGCGGCCGGCGGCGTCGGTACGCACACCGTGGAACTGGCACACCACCGCGGGCTGAAGGTCACCGCTCTCGCCTCGGCCCGCGACGAGGAGTTCCTGCGGACCCGGGGCGCCGACCACTTCCTGCCCCGCGACGAACCCCTCCCCCCGGCCACCTTCGACGGCGTCATCGACGCCGCGCTCCTCGGGGACAAGGCCCTCACCCCGCTCCACTACGACGGCACCTACATCGGCGTATGGCCCGGACAGGAACCCGCCCCGGAACGCGGCATCCGCAGCAGCGCACTGGACGTACGCGCCGACGGCGTCCAGCTCGCCGAACTGTCCCGCCTCGCCGACCGCGGCATCCTGCTGGCCCGCGTCACGAAGACCTATCCCCTCGCGGACGCCGCCGCGGCTCACGCACGCCTGACCGAGGGCGGCCTCCGCGGACGACTCGTCATCGTGCCGTGAACCGCGCCCCATTCCACGAGGGCCCTGGCAGCACGAAGTGGTGAGCGTCGCCGGCCGCTATTGAAGACGGCTGCCGCGGACGTGCCCGCCGGGATCGTCGCGCAGAGCGATGCGGACGATGACGCGTTTGCCGGCCGGCTCCTGCCGGACCTCATAGCTTTGGGCGACCGCCATGACGATCTCCAGGCCGTGCTGCCCGACCCGGCCCGTATCGGCGGCGTGGGCGACCGGCAGGGCCGGATCGCTGTCCGACACCGCCACCTCCACCACCTGCCCGATGACACACAGCTCCAACGACACCGGACCGGGCGCGTGCTTGTATGCGTTGGTGACCAGCTCGCTGACCACCAGCTGGGTGAGGTCCCTCGCCCGCGCGGACACCACCACGCCGTGTTCCTTCTCGGCACGGGCGAGGAAGCCGACCGCATGGTGGCGTGCCTCGGCGATGACACTCCCGTCACCGTCCAGGACGATGGAATCCTGGACCAGAGGTCCCTGCGACACCAGCCCGTCCTCACCACCGGAAGACGATCCCGCCTCGTCCATCGTGTCGTTCTCCCCGCTTGCACCGTTGCGCGTACCGCGCGCCCTCCCCCGTATGCCCCTCGGGCATTATGGCTGAATCACCGAACCGCCGTTCGCTGTAACACCGGGGCAGGCTTGCAGCGTTGACCTCACCGGTCACCCTGCACCGACCCGCACATCTCCACGGACCACGCCCGGCCGGAACCCCCGTCCAGCCGGGCTTACACCTGTCCGGCCCCTGGCACCGCGGCACGCAGCAGTCATGAGGACGAGGTGCGTCCGGCTCCTACGGGGCCGTGGGACAAGGCGGGCGAGGTCCGGGGGCTGGCGGTGTTCACGGTCAGATGGAACGCATCGATCGCGGCGCGCACTTGCGCAGCCTGCTCCCACTGGCCGTGGTGGGCGCCGTTGTACTGACGGAAACGCCAGGAGACGAGCGCGGCGGCCACCTCCGCGACATCGCGGGGTGTGGCGTAGACGCGGCGCAGTGCGGTGAGGGGGCCGCGCGGGATCGCGCTGACGGCATCGGGGCGCAGCAGGCTGTGGGCCCAGCCGGTGTCGTCGTGCCAGATGAGCCGGATGCCACCGGGGCCGGCGCAGCGGGAGGCGTCCCAGGTGAAGACCAGGCGCAGGGCCGTCTCGCGTCGGAAGTCACGGTCCACGCGGACGGCGCCGGCCGGGATGCCGCGGGCGGCAAGCTCTTGGTCGACGGCGCGTGCGTAGGGCCAGTGCGGCAGTGACGCGGGGTCCAGCATGCCGGGTGGGTTGAACAGCACCAGTTCTCGCTTCCGGGGCAGATCGGGCCGGTGTGCCCGATGAGTGGGGTGGCGGTGAGGGGCGGTCAGGAGACCTGATCAGAAGGCGCGGTCAGGAGGCATGGCGGAAGGTGGCGGCCGGGCCGATCGCGCCCGGCCCGAACTTCCTGCGGATACGGTCGCTGACCGCCTCCGCGACCAGCCGGTCCTCCCGCGCCCGGTCGAGGCTGATCTGCTCGGCCACCTGGTCGGCGCCGACCAGGTCCTCACCCTTGAGGACGAGCCCGGTCAGCCGCCCGCGCTGCAGGCCCGCGGCGTCGATGAGCCGGTACGCCATCGTGCGCAGGTCGTCCTCGTGCGCGGACGCCGCCGGCAGACGGCGCGTCTTCTCCCAGGCGGTGCCGCCCGCGAAGCGCAGGGCGAGCGTCATGCCACGCGCCACCTGCCCGCGCTCGCGCAGCCGGAGCCCGAGCCGCACGACCAGGTCGAGCAGGGCGCCGCGGACGATCGCGCCGTCCAGGGTGTGCTGGGCGAAGGTGTGGCGCACGCTCGTGGACGCGGGCAGGGCGCGCGGGGCGACGGGGCGCGGGTCGATGCCGCAGGCCCGGTCCGCGGCGATCCGCCCGGCCCTGCCGCCCAGCAGGCGCTGCACGGTGGCCGGCGGGATCGTCGCGAGCAGGCCCACGCAGTGCACGCCGTACTCCCGCAGCGCCGCCGCCTGCCGCGGACCGATGCCGTGCAGGGCTTCCACCGGCAGCGGCCCGAGCCAGTCAAGGACCTGGTCCCGCTCCACGACGAGCACCCCGCCAGGGCCGTCGAGCTGTCCGGAGGCCGTGGCCGCGACCGTGACGGTGGGCCCGATCCCGACACGGACATCTGTGCCGAGCCGCGACAGGGTCCGTACCCGCAGCACCTCCCCGAGCCGCCGGGCGTCGCCGCCGTGGTAGCGCAGGGCACCCTTCAGCTCCACCAAGGCCGCGGACGGCGGCAGGGCCTGGACCGTCGGGGAGAGCTCCGCGCACTGTTCCAGCACCTGCCGGAACACCTCCTCCTGCAGCCGTTGCGGGCACCGCACATGCATCACACTCGACGCCCTCACCTGATCCTCCGCTGCCGCCATGGCACCCCACCTCCTCCACCCGCAGACTATCGAACTAGTATTCGAACACGCGAATGGCGGGCCGATCGGGCCGCGGATGCGGAAACCGGACTATGTTCGACTACCTGCCTGCTGACCTGGCACGACTGCTCACGTTGAGGACCTGGCACGCCATGTGGCTGCACCGCATCGACGCGAAAACCGCCGCTGTCCGGCACGACGAAGCCGAGCAGAAAAGCGGCCTCCTCGCCCACGTCCCGGGACGGGAGTGCGTGGTCGAACTCGGCATCCGCGCGGGCCGCCCGCCCGTCGAAGTCCACGCGGGTCACCACTTCGCCCTCGGCAGACGCCACAAGCCCCTCAGCCGCGACGACGCCCGCCGGCTCCTCGACGCCGGCCTGCGCGCGTGCGGCCACCGCACCCAGGACACCGCACTCGACATCCTCTTATCCAGCCGCCCGGCCCTTCCCCCCGCGGCGCGCTGACCGGCCTCCCTCCCCTTCACTGAGCGCCCTCTCGTACCGCGGTGTCCCCCACTCCCTCGCCCCGGACAGGACACTCCCGCGATGACCAGCACTCCCCCGCCGCCGATCAGCGAACCCGACCCGTCCACCTTCACCGCCTCCAGCAGTTACGTCGGACCCTGCTCCGGCTGCCAGCGCCCCACCCACAAGTACGGCAGTGGCGGACTGCCGCTCTGCCGTTGGTGCCTCGCAGCCGCCCGCGAGAACTGGGGCCCGGCCGTGCACTTCACCAGCACCCGTACACCGCACTGACCGCTGCGGCGCGCCGTGGGGGCCCGGCTCCGCCTTCCCCAAGCCCTCAGACGAGGGTCAGGCTCGGAGCCCGCGCAGGGATCGCGATGACGTTCTCGGCGACAGCCCCCGCGTCGAATACTGCGCGTCCGGCCGGGTGAAACTGCGCCTCCCCGGACGGACCGCTGCGTCGCTTTCCGCAGGAGGGGTACCTGGCACCGGCGGACCTCAGGCGCCCCATCCCGATGGGCGCTCCGTGCTTACCCTCAGAGATCGGAATGCTGTGAGCGCCACGAAGAAGAACCCTGTGAAGGCCGCCACCGGCAAGGTGGCCAAGAAGGTCCAGGAGGCCGTGCACCCCGGTAACGAGATCCCCGGGGCGCCGGGTCCGGTGGCGCCGCCGCTGGAGGAGCCGACCGAGCCGGCCGAGCCGCTGCCGCCCAAGCCGGACCAGCGCGGGCCGGACACCTACAGTCCCACCGGGCAGGAGACGGGCGTCCCGCAGGAGAAGGTGGCGCAGGGCGGTGCGTACCTGACCACCGCGCAGGGCGCGCGACTGTACGAGACCGACCACTCGCTCAAGGCCGGGCCGCGCGGGCCGGTGCTGCTCCAGGACCACCACCTGCGGGAGAAGATCACCCACTTCGACCATGAGCGCATCCCGGAGCGGGTGGTGCACGCCCGCGGCGCCGCGGCGCACGGCGTATTCCAGGGGTACGGCACCGCCGGGCAGATCACCAAGGCCGCGTTCCTGGGCAAGGACGTGGAGACGCCCGTCTTCGTGCGCTTCTCGACCGTGCTGGGCTCGCGCGGTTCCGCCGACACCGTGCGCGACACCCGGGGTTTCGCGACGAAGTTCTACACCGACGAGGGTGTCTTCGACCTGGTCGGCAACAACATTCCGGTGTTCTTCATCCAGGACGCGATCAAGTTCCCCGACGTGATCCACGCGGGCAAGCCGCACCCGGACCGGGAGATCCCGCAGGCGCAGAGCGCCCATGACTCGTTCTGGGACTTCGTCACGCTGCACACCGAGGCCACCCACCACACGCTGTGGAACATGTCCGACCGCGGCATTCCGCGCTCGTACCGGATGATGGAGGGCTTCGGCGTCCACACCTTCCGGTTCGTGAACGCCGAGGGCGCGACGACTTTGGTGAAGTTCCACTGGAAGCCGAAGCTCGGCGTGCACTCGCTGGTCTGGGAAGAGGCGCAGATCACGGCAGGGGTGGACCCCGACTTCCACCGCCGCGACCTCGCCGACGCGATCGAGGCCGGCGCGTATCCTCAGTGGGAGCTCGGTGTCCAGACGTTCCCCGACACCGAGGACCAGCTGTTCGAGGGCATCGACCTCCTGGACCCGACCAAGATCGTGCCGGAGGAGCTGGCCCCGGTGCAGCCGATCGGTCTGCTCACGCTGAACGCCAACCCCTCGAACTACTTCGCCGAGACCGAGCAGGTCGCCTTCCACCTCGGCCATCTCGTGCCCGGTATCGACGTCACCAACGACCCGCTGTTCCAGGGCCGGCTGTTCTCGTACCTCGACACGCAGATCAGCCGGCTCGGCGGCCCCAACTTCGGCCAGCTGCCCATCAACCGCACCCACGCCCCGGTCAACGACATGCTGCGCGACGGCATGCACCAGACCGCCGTCCACCGCGGCGCCGCCCCCTACCGGCCGAACTCCCTCGACGGCGGCTGCCCGTTCCTGGCCGGCGAGGACACCGGCGCGTACATCGAGGTTCCCGAGCCGGTGCCCGCGGCCCGCAAGGTGCGTGACGCGGCGGCGTCCTTCGACGACCACTACAGCCAGCCGCGGCTGTTCTGGCTGAGCATGACGCCCACCGAGCGGGAGCACATCGTCGCCGCGTACACCTTCGAGCTCAGCAAGTGCTGGGAGCAGTCGATCAAGGAACGGGCCTTGCAGGTCCTGGCCAACATCGACTCCGAGCTGTGCGGTGAGGTCGCGACCGGGCTGGGGCTGCCCGCACCCGCGCCCACCGTGGAACTCGCCGAGCCGGACCCCAGCCCGGCACTGTCCCAGCTCGGCGCCACCTGGCCGCTGGACGGCCGGATCGTGGGCATCGTCGCCTCGAACGACCAGGACCTGGTCGGCGTGCGGTCCATCC
Source organism: Streptomyces sp. NPDC060205 (assembly GCF_042728395.1). NCBI lineage: Bacteria > Bacillati > Actinomycetota > Actinomycetes > Kitasatosporales > Streptomycetaceae > Streptomyces > Streptomyces sp. NPDC060205. The sequence goes on along the minus strand of NZ_JBHWZP010000096.1, from coordinate 12,588 downwards.
GCGAAGCGGTGCTCGGCGCGGGCATGGTGCCCCTGGTCATCGCCCCGGCCGGTGGAGTGCTCGACGCCGACGGCGACCCCCTCACCGTGCAGCGCACGTTCGCCAACGCCCGTTCCACGGAGTTCGACGCCATCCTGCTGGCCGGCGCGCCCACACCGGGCGCCGACGCGTACGGAGCCCGGGACGCCAAGGTCGACGACATCGCGGTCGCCTCAGGCATCGACCCCCGGCTGCTGCTCATGCTCACCGAGGCGTTCCGCCACGGCAAGGCGCTGGGCGCCTGGTCCGACGGAGCGGACGCACTGGAAGCGGCCGGCATCGACCTCGACGCCCCCGGCGTGGTGACCGCGGACTCGGCCGACGCGGCACTGGAGCACGTCACCGAACTGCTGGCCGGTCACCGGGCCTGGGACCGATTCGCCCAACCCGCCTGACTCCGCACGCGGTACGCCCCGTGGTCCCTGCCCGGCCGGGCAGGGACCCGCGCGGCTCCGCACCGTCCTCCGCTCCCCTTTCGAGGACCCGTCCCCCGAGCCCGTACCCGAACAACCGACTCCGCGGAGGCGCGGTGCCCTGCACAGCTGTAACCCGAGGACTGCTTCCCGCCGGACTGCTGGCCCTGCCGGGGGTGTACCGGCCGCAGGCCGACACCCATCTGCTCGCCACCGCCCTCGCCGCGGAAGCCGTTCACCAGGCGACCACAGTGCTGGAAATCGGTACCGGCACCGGCGCCCTGGCACTCAGCGCAGCGAGCAGAGGCGCGCAGGTCACCGCTGTGGACGTCTCCAGACGGGCGGTGGCCACCGCCCGTCTCAACGCCCTGCGCCACCGCCTGCCCCTGCAGATCCTGCACGGGGACTTCACCCACCGGACCATCGGGCGCCGCTTCGACATGATCCTCGCCAACCCGCCCTACGTCCCCTCCCCGCACAGCGCTCCGCCCGCCGGCGGGCCGGCCCGTGCCTGGGACGCCGGCCGCGACGGCCGCCTCGTCATCGACAGAATCTGCGCGAACGCCCCGTCCCTGCTGCACCCCGGCGGCATCCTCCTCCTCGTGCACTCCGCGATGTGCGGGCCCGAGGCCACATTGAAACGCCTCGCAGCGGCAGGCCTGACCGCAGAGACCACCACCAGGGCACACGTGCCCTGGGGACCGGTCCTGCGCTCACGCCGCGCCTGGCTCCGGCAGCAAGGGCTCGCCGGCAGCGACGATAAACAGGAAGAACTCGTGATCATCCGTGCCCAGGCACACTGACCGATCCGCCAGTGCACCGGGCCGACAGGACACGCCCCGCGGATGAACGCTGAAGAGTGCCGCACCAACTGCTAGGAGGCAGGCATGGACTCATCCGTGGACCGGATCGCGCGGCCTTGGGGTGGGCGTACCCCGTACGGCCGTCACGAGTCCTGGCCCGTGCGGGTGGACACGCACCTCGCGGCAGGTGTGGAACCGGGCCAGGTGTCGCGGTGGGTACAGGCGGCGTCGATCCTCCATTCGGACGGCGACGCCATGGACATCGCCGTCGTGGACGGCCGCATGGCCGGAGTGCGCGGAAGGGCGGACGACCGTGTCAACCGAGGCCGGCTGGGACCCAAGGACCTCTTCGGCTGGCAGGCCAACGCCTCAGCTGACCGTCTGACCAGGCCGCTCGTCCGCCGAAACGGCCGTCTGGTGGAGTCGGACTGGGACAGCGCGATGCAGCAGGTCACCGCCCGCTCCCACAGCCTGCTGGCAGAGCGCGGCCCCGGTGCGATCGGCTTCTACACCAGCGGGCAGTTGTTCCTGGAGGAGTACTACACGCTCGCGGTGCTTGCCCGGGCCGGCATCGGCACCAACCACCTGGACGGCAACACCCGTCTGTGCACCGCCACCGCCGCCGAGGCGCTGAAGGAGTCATTCGGCTGCGACGGACAGCCCGGCAGCTACGACGACATCGACCACGCCGACGTCATCGCGCTGTTCGGTCACAACATCGCCGAGACCCAACCCGTGCAGTGGATGCGCATTCTGGACCGACTGGCAGGCCAGGACCCGCCCAGGCTGCTCTGTGTCGATCCGCGCCCCACACAGGTCGCCCGCAACGCTGCCGTGCACCTGGCTCCCCGCAGCGGTACGAACGTGGCACTGCTCAACGCCCTCCTTCACGAGATCATCCGAACCGACCGCATCGACGGCTCCTACATCGCGGCGCATACGGTCGGCTTCGACGGCCTCGCCTCTCAGGTTGCGCAGTGCACCCCCGAGTGGGCGGCGCGGATCTGCGGCGTACCGGCCGCGCAGATCCGCGAGGCCGCGGAGCTGATCGGCTCGGCCGAGCGACTCCTGTCCACGGTGTTGCAGGGGGTGTACCAGTCCCATCAGGCCACCGCCGCGGCCGTGCAGATCAACAACCTGCACCTGCTCCGCGGAATGATCGGACGGCCGGGGGCCGGCATCCTGCAGATGAACGGGCAGCCCACCGCCCAGAACACCCGCGAGTGCGGCGCCAACGGGGACCTGCCGGGCTTTCGCAACTGGCAGAACGACCGCCATGTGGCCGACCTGGCGCGGGTGTGGAACGTCGAGCCGAGAACCATCCCTCATTACGCCCCGCCCACCCACGCGATGCAGATGTTCCGCTACGCCGAACAAGGCTCGATCCGGATGCTGTGGATCAGCGGCACCAATCCGGCGGTGTCGCTGCCCGAGCTGTCCCGTATCCGCTCGATCCTCGCGCAGGAACGCCTCTTCGTGGTCGTCCAGGACCTGTTCCTGACCGAGACCGCCCTGTTGGCTGATGTGGTGCTGCCGGCGGCCACCTGGGGGGAAAAGACCGGCACCCTGACCAACGCCGACCGCACGGTTCACTTGTCCGACAAGGCTGTCGAACCGCCCGGCGAGGCCAGGGCGGACCTGGACATCTTCCTCGACTACGCGGCGCGGATGGACTTCCGGGACAAGGACGGCGGACCGCTGATCACCTGGCGCGATCCGGAATCCGCTTTCGAGGCGTGGAAACGCTGCAGCGCCGGCCGACCGTGCGACTACACCGGCCTCACTCACGACAGACTCCGCGGCGCGGGCGGCATCCAGTGGCCCTGTCACGAGCAGGCGCCGAACGGCACCGACCGTCTCTACACCCACGGATTCAGCTGGGCACGACCCGACACCTGCGAGAGTTACGGCAAGGACCTGGTGACCGGCGCGGCGGACGACGCCGTGCAGTACGGCTCCTTCAATCCGGAGGGCAAGGCCATGATCAAGGCGGCCACCTTCTTTCCCCCGCATGAGGCCCCCGACGAGGACTTCCCGTTCCAGCTGACCACCGGCCGCACCCTCTACCACTTCCATACGCGGACGAAAACCGGCCGCTCACCCCAGCTGAACGCGGCCGCTCCCGACGTCTGGGTCGAGACATCCCCTTCGGACGCCGCCGTGCTCGGGCTCGCCGAGGGTGACCTGGTCGAGATCACCACACGGCGCGGTGCCCTGCGGGGGCGGCTGCGGGTGACCGACATCCGTCCCGGTCTATTGTTCGTGCCCTTCCACTACGGCTACTGGGACACCGGGAACGGGTACGGCCCGGACGGCGGCGCACCGGGGCGGGCCGCCAATGAGGCGACCATCACTGACTGGGATCCCGTCTCCAAGCAGCCCCTGTTCAAAACCGCTGCAGCCGCCCTGCACCTGGTGGAACCCGCTGACGGAGCCACTGCTCCCGCCCCGACCACCACCGCGTCCGCCCCCTCTGCGGGCCACGGCGTACGCGCCACGGCCGGAGGGGCAACCTCCCTCGTGACAGAGTCGACGGACGCTGCCTCGAACGGCCTTACGGAGGAAGCCGAATGACCGGCAGCACGCTGATGCTCAGCACACTGCACCGCGGCGAGCGGCATCTTGCCCGGCAGTTGAGGACGGTGGCCGAACGCCATGGCGCCGAGCACGAGATCCATTACATCGCCATGGACCTCGCACGCTGGTCGGAAGAACACGTACAAGTCCTGGCCGACACGGCCCAGGGCCACGGCCTCGAACTCACACACTCCGGCGGGGCGACACCCGTAAACCGGGCTCCCGTACACCCGGACGGTGGCACCCCGACACTGAATGAACACCTCGTGCCCGCACTGGTGCTTCTGCGTGATCTGCGGGAATTGCATCTGGGTGCCGTGGAGAATTCTCTGCACTGGGAAATGCTGGCGCAGGCCGCCCAGGCACTCAAGGACGACGAACTGCTTGCTCTGGTCACGACGTGTCATCCCCGGACACTGCGGCAGATGCGCTGGACCAACACCATGATCAAGAACATGGCCCCGCAAATCCTCAGCAATGTGTAGAAACGGCGATACGCGAAACTCGACTGACCAGCGGCGGACATCACGCGGGCCGGCGGAGCGGATCCTCCGAGCCCCTGCTTCCGTTCCGTCATGACGGCTGTTCCGTCATGACGGCTGACAGAGATGCGTGCGGCCGATACGGATCGAGTGCGTCTTTTTCCACAGTGGATCCCGCCGAACTCACCGGTGCGCATTCACCGTTGTGACGATGACTTCTCAGCTGCCCGGCGAAGCCTCGCGGCCGGGCGGAGTCGCCGTAGTGGGGCCAGGATCTGAGCGACCGCCAATAAGTGAAATGTCGCGAATCTGCTTTTTCTTCCAGATACTTGTGGTGAGCGTCGGCGGTCCGAGGCGGCTCTTCACCGGGATACACGTCCAGCTAGGGAGCGCCGCAATGAGGGAACCGGTCACCGCCTCACCTCCGCGGCGCGATGCGCGGCGCAGTGGTCCGGTGAGAGTTGCCAGCGTTCCGGCGGGGCACGTCTACGTGCGGCACTGCGCCGACGTGGAAGGCAGGGACGAGGTCGTGCGGCTCGCCGATCCACGGCCCAATGGTGCGCCGAGCACAGCGCAGGGCTGGTGGCCGCCGGTGATGCTGGACCCCGCCTGGGTGTCCGCGCACCACGACGAGTTCGATGTCTTTCACCTTCATTTCGGCTTCGACGCACAGGGTCCTGTCGCGCTCGGCGACCTCGTCGCGGCCCTACGCCGCCACGGCAAGCCACTCGTCTACACCGTGCACGACCTGCGCAACCCCCACCATCCTGACCCAGCACCTCATCGGGCTGCCCTGGACGTGCTCGTGCCGGCCGCCGACCGACTTGTCACGCTCACCCCTGGCGCAGCCGCCGAGATCAAAAAGCGCTGGAACCGTGAAGCGAGCGTACTGCCGCATCCTCACGTGGTGGAGCCGCAGCGCATCGCACGCCCACGGTCTCCCCGACAGGGCTTCCGGGTCGGTGTACACGCGAAGAGTCTGCGGCCCAACATGGCTGTGCTGCCCGTGGTGCGCGTCCTGGGTGAGACGCTGGCCGAACTGCCCGGAGCCGAACTGGTGGTGAACATCCACCACGAGGTCGGCGACCCCTCCGCACACGCATACGCCCCGCAAGTGCTGACGGAACTGGAGGCACTCGCCGGGCGAGGACTGCTCACCTTGCGCATGCACGACTACTTCGACGACGAGCAGTTGTGGGACTACCTCACCGACCTGGACCTGTCCGTGCTGCCGTACACCTTCGGCACCCACTCCGGCTGGCTGGAAGCCTGCCACGACCTGGGCACACCCGTGGCGGCACCGGACTGCGGTTTCTACGCCCAACAGCGCCCTTGCCTGACCTACGGCCACACGCAGGACGGCGGTCTGGACAAGGAGTCCCTGCAACGGGCGGTCCTGACGGCGTACCGCACACGGCCGGCATGGAGGGCCACGGTGTCACAGCGGGCAGCCGAACGGACCCTTCTGGCCGCCGCCCACCGAGCCTGCTACACCGAGCTCTTGGGATGAACACGCCGCTGCGGATCGCCTTGATCGCCTCGGCTCGCTTCCCTGTCAGAGAACCCTTCGCAGGCGGCCTGGAGGCGCACACCTGGACTCTGGCGAAGGCGCTCACCGCGCAGGGCCACCACGTGACGCTGTTCGCCGCCCCCGGCTCCGACCCGGCACTGGGACTGCGTGAACTGCCGGTGCACCGGCCGGTGCTGACCGACGCGGCTCGTGCGGACGTCAGCATGCCCGACGCCACATGGATGGCCGAGCACCACGCCTACCTCAGGCTCATGATGGACATGGCCCAGGACGGCTGCGCGCACTTCGACGTGGTGCACAACAACAGCCTGCACTATTTGCCGGTCGCCATGGCCCCGGCACTGCGGTTGCCGGTGGTCACCACCTTGCACACCCCGCCGACGCCCTGGCTGGAGTCGGCCATCCAGTCCCAGGACGCCTGCCCCGTGACCTTCACGGCCGTCAGCTCCCATACGGCTCTCGCCTGGCGGTCCACCGTGCCCGACGCCAGAGTGGTGCGCAACGGCGTGGACACCCGCCTGTGGACCGAAGGGGCGGGCGGCACCTACCTCGCCTGGTCGGGCCGGCTGGTGCCGGAGAAGGGACCGCACCTGGCGGCCGAAGCGGCCCTGAGGGCCGGAGTACCCCTGCGCATAGCCGGACCGGTGGGCGACCGGCGGTACTTCGACGAGTACGTACAACCTCTGCTCGGCACAGGAATCGACTACGTCGGACACCTGGGCCGGCATGCGCTGGTCCGGCTCGTGGGTGGTGCCGCAGCCGCGCTTGTCACTCCGTCCTGGGACGAGCCGTACGGGCTGGTCGTCGCCGAGGCCCTGTCCTGCGGCACCCCGGTGTGCGGCTTCGACCGCGGAGCGCTCAACGAGATCCTGACCCCCGAGTGCGGCCGGCTCGCCCCGCCCGACGACCCGGCCGGCCTCGCTGCGCTCGTCCACGAGACGGTACGCCTGGACCGCCGGGCCGCTCGCCGACGAGCCGAGCGCTTCTGCTCGCTGGACACCATGGCCGCCCAGTACACCGCCCTCTACGAGGAACTGGCCGCATGATCGGTTACTACATCCACCACCACGGCCTGGGCCACCTGCATCGCGCACGGTGCGTGGCCCGGCACGCCCGCACCCCCGTCACCGGTCTGTCCTGCCTGCCGCGGCCCGCCGACTGGACCGGCGAGTGGATCCGACTGCCGTCGGACGCCGGCCAGGAGGCGGGTGCCGCGGACCCGACGGCACACGGTCGTCTGCACTGGGTGCCTCTGCACCACACCGGGCTGCGCGCCCGGATGGGTGCCATCGCCTCGTGGATCGAGCGGACAGCCCCCACGCTCCTGGTGAGTGACGTCTCGGTCGAAGTGGCCACCATGGCCCGTCTCATGGGCGTACCGGTGATGGTCAGTGCGATGCGCGGCGACCGCTCCGACCCGGCCCACCGACTCGCCTACGACATCGCGGATGCGCTGCTGGCTCCGTGGCCGGCCACGCTGCCGGAGCCGGACTGGCCGCCTGAGTGGCACGCGAAGGCCGTCTGCACCGGCGCGTTCTCCCGTTACGACGGCCGGCCCCGCGTCGAGCGGCGGCCGACACGGCGGCAGGTGCTGGTGCTGCTGGGTTCCGGTGGAACCACCGTGCAGGAGGATGACGTGCGCAAAGCGGCCGAGGCCACACCAGGGTGGGACTGGATCGCCCTGGGCGGCGCCGGGAACTGGACCGAGGACCCATGGCCGCTGCTGTGCCAGGCGGACGTCGTGGTCACCCATGCCGGACAGAACGCCGTGGCCGAGTGCGCCGCGGCCCGCACGCCTGCCCTCGTCGTGCCGCAGGAACGGCCGCACGACGAGCAGCACGCCACCGCCCGCGCTCTGGCCGCCGCCGGTATCGCCACCGTACGGACGCGCTGGCCCGCGCCCCACGAATGGCCACAGTTGCTGACCACCGTCCGCCAGGCCGGCGGCCGGCGCTGGCGGCAGTGGGCACCCGGCGACGGGGCCGCACAGGCGGGCCGACTGCTCGACGAGCTTGCCGCGACCGTCTCGCCGAGGGAGAGCCCCGCGTGCGCGTTGCCGTGATCACCCTGGTCGCCGGGCGCCACCGCCATCTCGCACTGCAGCAGCGCGGCCTGGCGGCCTCTGCGCTCCGTCCGGATCACTACATCGTCGTCGCGCTCGAAGACCCGGCCGTCGCCGAAGCAGTACGAGACCGGGAACCCGCGGCCGACGTCATCCACGTTCGACGGCATGCCGACCGGCTGCCCTTGGCCGCCGCACGCAATGCCGGAGCCCGGCGCGCCCTCGCCGCGGCAGCGGACCTGCTGGTCTTCCTGGACGTGGACTGTGTGCCCGGCCCCACCCTGCTCGAACGCTATGCCGAAACCGCCAAGGACGGAACCCTCCTGTGCGGAACCGTCACCTACCTGCCGCCTCCGCCACCAGAGGGATACCGGCTCACCGAGCTCTCCGGCCTGGCTTCACCGCATCCCGCACGGCCGGTCCCGCACGACGACGAGGTGCTGACCGGTGGCGACCACAGCCTGTTCTGGACGCTGTCGTTCGCGGTGACCGCGGCCACCTGGCGACGCATCGGCGGCTTCTGCGAGCGGTACACCGGCTACGGCGGCGAGGACACCGACTTCGGCCGGACCGCCGCGACGAAGGGTGTGGACCTGCGGTGGATCGGCGGGGCCCCCGCGTACCACCAGCACCATCCGGTGAGCCGCCCACCGGTGGAACATCTGGACGACATCCTGCGCAACGCGGCTGTGTACCGGGACCGTTGGGGTGCCTGGCCGATGGAAGGCTGGCTGCGGGAGTTCGCCCGCCTCGGGCTCGCCCGGTACGACCCCGCAACCGACACCTGGGGCAGGCAGTGAGCAGGCCGCCCGTTCCCCGTAACCGGTAGGGACACCGATCAAGGGTTTCTCGCCCCATGGAACCCCGCGGCGTGGTCGCCCCTGTCCGTGACCGGGTCCGTGCCGTCTGTGTACGGGCTGCCGACGCCCGTACCGAGTCACGCTGATCGTTCCCGGTCACGGCGACCACCCCTGTGGCCGCACCGCCCGTTGGGGGTGGCCGGGACGGCTACAGTGAAGAGGTCTGTCCTCTACCCAGCAGTGTGCCGGGGGTTCGGTTGGGGCTGTGGGGTGGGAGAAGTGCCTGTGAATGATCAGGACCGTGGGAGCCGGGAGATGCTGGCCGGTCTGCTCGCCTCAAGTCAGCTGATCCCCCTTGAGTGGCTGCCGGCCAAGACGGTCGAGCACGCGGCGTCCGCGGGGTTCACCCAGGCACTGATCTATCTGGCAGACCTGCAGCGCGAAGTGCTGCACCTGCTGACCGGCCGGGGACAGGACGCCGCGGGTGACGCCGGCGACGAGGAAGACGGGATCAAGATCCAGGGGACGTTGCCGGGCCGCGCCTACCAATACGGGCAGATCCTGCGCGGTGGCCGCTCCGGTCCCGGGGCACGGCAGTGGTGGGTGCCGTTGCTCAACGGCACCGAGCGCCTGGGCGTCCTGCGCCTGACCACGCGAGCCGACGACGAGCGCACGCGGGAGAACATGGAACTGCTCGCCGCCCTGATCGCACTGATCATCGTCAGCAAACGGCAGAGCAGCGACTCCTACGCCCGGCTGATGCGCACCGAGCCGCTGAACATCGCCGCCGAGATGCAATGGCATCTGATGCCGCCTCCCACCTACTCCGACAGTCGCGTGGCGATCTCCGCCGCGATGGAACCGGCCCACCACATCAGTGGCGACGCCTACGACTACGCCACCGCGGGCCCGGTGGTGCACATATCGATCTTCGACGCGATGGGCCACGACACCGCCGCCGGCCTGACCGCGGCCCTGGCCATGGGTACCTGCCGCAACACACGCCGCCAGGGCGGGAGCCTGCTCGACATCGGCGAAGCGGTCGAGGACGCGCTCCTCAAGCAGTACCACCAGACGCGGTACGTCACCGGCATCCTGGCCGATCTCGACACGGACACCGGAGTCCTGAGCTGGGTCAACCGGGGCCACATGCCTCCGGTACTCATACGTGCCGGTCGCACGAGCAGCACGCTGAACTGCAGACCCGCACATCCGATGGGCACCGCTCTGGGGCTGCAGGCCACCCTGTGCCGTGAACAGCTGGAACCCGGCGACCGCATCGTGTTCTACACCGACGGCATCACCGAGGCCCGCGGCACCGGCACCACCGAACTCGGCGTGGAACGCTTCACCGACTTCCTGATCCGCCACCACGCCGACGGACTGCCCGTACCGGAAACACTGCGCCGCCTCATCCACGCACTGCGCGACTACCACGACGGCCAGCTCCAGGACGACGCCACCATCCTGATCTGTCAATGGCTGGGCCCCGCCGACGCCTCCCCGGCGCCCAGGCCAGACGGCATCTGAACGGCCCGGGGACGGCCGTACGCCGGTGCCCGGCCGCCAGGAGAGCGACCGGATCTTCCCACTGCCTCGTACGCGCGCGTCCACCCCTGCCGCCCCAGGGCCGCACGCGTCCTGTTCCAGGGGCTGCGGGCGGCTGCCCCGATCCCGGAGCCGAACGGATCATCAGCCGGCGTAGGGACCGCGCACGATACTGTCGCCCGAGTGGTCCGGCTTGCCGTTGTAAGGCTGGACGGACACGTCGACCACGGAGTACTCACCGAGGTCGATGTTGTCCGGTACGGGCAGAACGGCGTGACCGTCGGGTCCGAGCACCCCCATGGAGACCAGCTTGGTGTGGGTGCGGTCCATGAGCCAGACCTCGAAGTAGCCCGAGGTCCGGGGAAGTCCCCTGACCGTGATGTCGAGTGTCGGGTGACCGCTGCTGTCCTTCAGGCGCGCGTATCCGGCGGAGCTGGCCTGCAACGTGTCGAGCCGTCTTCCTTCGGCGGACGGGACCGCGGCGGAGTTGTCGTGCGTGACCCACCAGGTGACGGTGCTGCCGGCCGCGGCACCGAGCAGCGCGGCACACGCGGCGAGCGAGACCGCCCAGCGGCCCAGCCGGCGGGGCTTCGGAGCGGCGGCCGGCTCAGCCGCGTGCGCGCCGCCGCCCTCGGACGGAACGGGGCCGTCCTGTCCGCTGTCGCCGTCGGCGCCCGCTGTGCCCGCTGTGCCCGCTGTGCCCGCTGTGCCCGCTGTGCCCGGGGCAGACTGCCGCGCGGGAACGCCGAGCTCCCCGGCGATGGAGTCCCACAGATCCGGCGGCGGTGTGAGCATCTCGTCGTCCGGGATCCCGGGCGTCCTGACCGTCGAGACCACATGACGCAGCGCGTCGAGCTCCCGGGCACAGCGGGCGCACTCCCGCAGATGCTCCGCGGCGGAGGAGGACGGGGGGTCCCCTATCGCCATCAGTGCCAGCGTCTCGTCATCCGTGTGCTTCACCGTCCACCTCCAACCGGTTCTTCATGCGCATCAGGCCGCGCCGCGTATGACTCTTCACGGTGCCGAGCGGCAGACCCGTACGCTCGGCGATCTGTGTCTGCGTGAGGTCTTCGTAGAAGGCCATCTTGAGCACGGTCTGCTGCGGTTCGGGAAGCCTCTCGATCTCGTCCGTCAGGAGAACGTAGTCCAGTACGGAGTCCGACGGGGAGACGTGCTGCCCAGACGCCTCCGCCGCCGCCTCGCTGCCGACCGCCGCCACGTCTCTGAGGTGACGTGAGCGCCGGGTGAGCGCGTCGACCACCTTGTTGTGCGTGATGCCCATGATCCAGGTCTTGAGGGATCCGCGTTGCGGGTCGTATCCCTTCCGGCCGCGCCACGCCCCTACGAACACCTGCTGGGTGACGTCCTTGGCCTCCTCGGCGTCCCCCAGTTTCCGGGACGCCACGGTGAAGACCAGTGCTCCCCACCGGCGGTACGCCTCGTTCAGGCATGACTCGTCGCCGTCGGCGAAGCCATGGCCGAGGTGTTCGTCAGACAGGGAACTCACGGTCGCCACAGTAGCCGCCAGCACCTCGGAGCCGCCCCATACGGCCGTCACTTGGGCGCCTCCACGGCCGTGACGACCAGATTGTTCTGATATCCGCCCTCGTCCGGCAGATACGGGCCGGTGCACGTGATCAGAGTGAGGACCGCGGGTCCGTCCAGACGGAACGCCTCCGACGAGACCAGGGCCTTCTTCGTGATGCTGCGGCGGGCGGTGACGCGGTATTCCACGCTGCTGCCGTCCGCCCTCTCCGCCCGTACCCGGTCGCCCCGGCGTACGTCGTTCAGGGCGACGAGGACGCCCGGACCACGGCCGTCGGAGTCGACGTGGCCGACCATCACCGCGGAGCCCTCGGACGCGCCCGGAGCCGGGGAGAAGCGGTACCAGCCCACCCTTCCCGGATCACCGGGGACCTCGACCTGTCCGTCCCGGGCGACCCCCACCGGGTCGACCGGGGCCCGCAGGCCGAGCCGGGGCAGTGCCAGCGACACGGGCTCGGGAACACTCCCGGAAGCCGCCTGCTCGGAAGCCGTTGGCGCCGCCTCGGAAGCCGCCTGCTCGGAAGATGTGGGCGCCGCGCCGACACGAGCGCCGCCGACGGTGTCCTCAGGCGTGGTCCCTCGCGCCCCGGGACGGGTCTCCGGGGCGCTGGTGCCGGGCACCGCACCGAAGTCGCGGCCACCCGCGTCCGACCCGTCGGGCCATCCGCCGACAGCGAGCACGACGGAGAGGATCAGTCCCACCACAGCGACGGCCAGCCCGGCGAGAAGAGCTGTGCGTGACGGTGGCTTGTCCATGGAGAACTACCTCTTCAGCGATGTGGAAGGGG